>NZ_JBFUES010000004.1:0-40868 GCF_056403875.1 Bradyrhizobium sp. P2_E8 | reverse complement strand
GATCCCTTCCTTGTGCTGCATCCACCAAGCGCTCATCGCAGCGGCCGACTCCGCGCAGCCGAACCGGGCGCGCCAGCCGAACTCATCCGCCATCCGCTTGACCGACATCGGCGCACGATCTCCACCGTGAAGCTTGATGAAGGTCTTCTCTCCGGGAGACGCGAGCCGACACTCCAGCCCGGGATGCAGGGCCGCAAAGGCCTCGCCCCATTGCAGCGCGGACCAGGCCGTGCCGCTGGAGATGTTGTAGAGCCGGTGGCACGGCCGCTCGGCTTCGATGAGCAGTGCCACGGCTTCGGCAGCGTCCGGCGCGTAGGTCCAATCCTTGATCCCCGGCGCAGGCAGAAGGGCCGACTCGCCGCGGGCGAGCGCAGCCAGAATCTGGAACTGGAGGCTCGGCGTATCGCGCACCGAGCTGGGTTTCTCCCACGGACCGAACAAGGCGCTCAGGCGTACGCTCAGGAAATCGCCGCCAAAGAGTTCGGCGTGGCGGGCGACTGATCGTTCCGAAGTGAACTTGCTGATGGCGTAGAACGAGACCGGATCGCAAGGCGTCTCCTCGTCCAGAATACCGACCCGTGCACCGGCGGCGCCGTAGGCCGATGCCGACGACAGATTGACGACGCGGCGAACGCCATGACGGATCGCGGAGAGCAGGATCGGGATCTGCGCCATCACATTGATTTCGAGCACGCGCGCGGTCGACACCCGCTCGAGCTCGTCCCCGGCGGTGACCGCCGCGCCGAGCACAATCGCGTCGCAGCCACCGGCGATGAGGGGGTCGATGGTGGCTGCGTCGGTGATATCGCCCTGCACGGCTTTGAGCCGTGCGCCGTAGTCGGCAAGAGATCGCTGCGCGGATGGCGGCAGCTCTGCGCGATCATACAATGTCACGTCATGGCCGCGCGCGAGCAACACCTCGGCGAGATTGAGGCCGACAAAGCCGGTGCCGCCGAAGATGACGATCTTCATCGGGAGCGTTCCACCGTCACAGCAGCTTTGCTCCAAAATTCCGTTCCGGATCCATGTCGGCGACGAGCCGGCCGGTGGACCTGGCCGCCTCGCCGCCGCTGCGTGCGAGGAACTTGCCGCTGCCGGCGCTCGCCAGGCACTTATTGCCGTCGACGATGACGCGGCCGCGCGAGAGCACCGACACCGGCCAGCCCTTGAGCTTCCGCCCCGCAAACGGCGTGTAGCCGGCAAGATCGTGCATCATCTCGTCGGCGATCGTGGTCTCGCGGTTGGGATCCCAGATCGCGATATCGGCGTCTGCGCCAACAGCGATCGAGCCCTTGCGCGGATGCAGATTGTAGATCTTGGCCGGTGCCGTCGCGGTCAACTCGACGAACTTTTCCAGGCCCAAGCGTCCCTTCGACACCATCGCGTCGAACAAGAGCGGCAGCCTCAGCTCCAGCCCCGGCAGGCCGTTGGCGACCTGCTTGAAGTTGGGATTGGGGCCGGCGCGCAGCTTGCCGGTCTCGTCAAAGCGATACGGCGCGTGATCCGACGAGATGGTCTGGAGATCGCCGAGCGACAGCGCCTGCCACAGCGCCTCCTGGTCGGCATGCGTGCGCGGCGGCGGGCTGCACATCCATTTGGCGCCGTCCGCGCCGGGCTTGTCGAGATCGGCGGCGGTGAGGAACAGATATTGCGGGCAGGTCTCGGCAAAAACCTTGAGCCCCTGCCCGCGCGAGTCGCGGATCACCTTGGCGCCTTCGGCGGTCGAGACAYGGAAGATCATGATCGGCTGGTCGATCAGCGCCGCCATGCCGATCAGGCGGGCGAAGGCTTCGGCTTCCGACACGCGGGCGTGGCTGACGGCGTGGTATTTCGGCATCGTGTAGCCGCGCGCGAGCAGGCGCTTCACCATCCAGGCGATGATGCCGTGGTTTTCGGCGTGCGCGCACAGCATCGCGCCGGACTGCCGCGCAGCGAGCAGGATGTCGAGCAGCGGCTCGTCGTCGACCTTGAGCCGGTCGTAGGTCATGAAGATCTTGATCGAGGCATGCCCCTGCTTCACCAGTGCCGGAATGTGCTCCTCGACCGTCTCCCTGGTCGCGTCCGCAATGATCATGTGGAAGGCGTAGTCGATTACCGCGCCCTTCTTCGCCAGCGCGTGATAGTCCTCCACCACCTGCGGCAGCTTCATGCCGACATGCTGGGCTGCGAACGGGATCACCGTGGTGGTGCCGCCGAACGCGGCGGAGACGGTCGCACTCTCGAACGTATCGGCATTCATGATGCCGGCCGCGGACAATTGCTCGATATGGGCGTGGCTGTCGACGCCGCCGGGCAGCACCAGCTTGCCGCGCGCGTCGATCTCGCGCTTGGCGGGCGGAAGGCCGCGACCGACGGCTGCGATGGTCTCGCCGGAGATGGCGACGTCGGCCTCAAACACATCGGTCGTGGTGGCGACGCGGCCGCCGCGAATGATCAGGTCGTAGGTGGGTTCAGTCATGAGGCACTCCGTGATAGCCTAAAGCCAGGTGATCGCCATTTCGCAGGAAGACCAGCATGTCCCGGCCGCGCATTCTCGTCATCAATCCGAACTCCAATCCCGCGGTGACGCAAGGGCTGGAGGATGCCTTGAGGCCGCTCGACTTCGAGCGCGGGCCGGAACTGGTCTGCCAGAGCCTGGCCGAGGGTCCATTCGGCATTGAAAGCCAGGCCGACGTCGACAGCGTCGCGATGCCGCTGCGCCGGCTGGTGGAAAGCGACAACAGCTCGGCTGCCTTCGTCATCGCCTGCTATAGCGATCCCGGTCTTCAGGTCTGCCGCGAGGGCACCGACCGGCCGGTGTTCGGCATCGCCGAGTGCGGCGTGCTGACGGCGCTGGCGCGCGCCGAGACGTTTGGCGTCATCGCCATTGCCCAGCGCTCGATCCCCCGACACATGCGCTATCTCAGGCAGATGGGCCTGACCGACCGCCTCGCCGGCGAACGGCCGCTCAACATGAGCGTTGCGGAAACCGCCTCGGGCGAAGGCACTTTGGCGAAGATGATCGATATCGGCCGCGCACTGCGCGACGAGGACGGCGCCCGCGCCATCGTGATGGGCTGCGCCGGCATGGCCCGCCACCGCCGCCCGCTGGAAGACGCGCTTCGTATTCCCGTGATCGACCCGACACAGGCGGCCGTCACCATGGCACTGGGTACGGTGCAGTTCTCGGCTCACTAGGCGTCCTTCAGCTCTTTGGCGTCCTGCCGCGCGAGCCATTGCGCATGGCTCTCGCGCACCAGCGCAAACGTGTCCCGCTGCGTCGTGTAGAGATTGCCGAACATGCGGCCGATCGGCCGGTAAGCGTCGAGATCGACATACATGTTGGCCTTATCGACGAGGCCTTCGCGGGCGTGAATCCTGAGCACCTCGCCGACCAGCAGCTCGCGATCGGGCGAGAAGGTCATCACGACGTGGCGACGGCATTCCAGCGCGAAGGGGGCTGCAGCAAGGCGCGGCACCTTCACGTCGACCGAGGGTAGCGTGGCAAGCCCGGTCGCGGCGACCTCGCTGTCGCCGGAGGGAAAATCGACCGCGCAGTCGTTCATCGCCACCGACAGCGCCTCGTCCACCATGTGAACCACGAACTCGCCGTCGCGATGGATGTTGCGGGTCGTGTCCTTCGGGCTGTGATCCGGCTTGTGCTGAAGCCCCAGCACGATCAGGGCGGGACTCTCGGAGAAGACGTTGAAGAAGCTGAAGGGGGCGGCATTGACCGCCCCGTTCTCGTCCAGCGTCGTCACCAGCGCGATCGGCCGCGGCACCACCACGCCGCAGAGCAGCTTGTAGCGGTCGCGGGGATCGAGCTCGCGCAGGGGAACGCCCGATGAGTCCTTGCCTGCCATCGGCGTCACTTCTCCGGCGGCGGCACCGCGCCGGTTTGGCTGGTGATCAGGCCGTAATGCTCGATACGGCGATGCCGGGCAAAATCGAAGATCGTGGTCTTGCCGAAAATGGTGGCATCGAGATCGCAAGCGTGAACCAGAACCTCGTCGTCCTCCGTCCTGGCCTCCGCGACGATCTCGCCATTGGGATCGACGATCAGGCTGCCGCCGAACAGCGGATGCCCGTCCTCGACGCCGGCCTTGCCGACCGCGACCACCCAGGTTGAATTCTGATAGGCGCCGGCCTGCACCGAGAGGCGATTGTGAAACAGGCGCTTCTCGATGCCCTCCTCGCTCTTCTCCGCATTCACGGACGGTGTGTTGTAGCCGATCAGCACCATCTCGACGCCCTGCAGGCCCATCACGCGATAGGTCTCGGGCCAGCGCCGGTCGTTGCAGATGGCCATGCCGATGATGCCGCCCAGCTCGCGCCAGACCTTGAAGCCGAGATCGCCCGGCTCGAAATAGCGCTTCTCCAGGTGCTGGTGGGAGCGCTTGGTGTCGTATTCCACGTGGCCCGGCAGATGGACCTTGCGATATTTGCCGACGATCTTGCCAGACTTGTCGGTGAGAACAGCGGTGTTGAAGTGATGGCCGTCGGGCGTCAGCTCCGCATAGCCGAAATTCATCGCCATCTGGTGCTGCGCCGCGCGCTCGAACAGCGGTTTCGTCGCCGCGCTCGGCATCTCGCGCTCGAACCAGTTGTCGAACTCGGCCCGGTCCTCCACGTACCAGCGCGGGAAGAACGTCGTCAGCGCCAGTTCCGGATAGACGATCAGGTCGGCGCCCTTGGCCTTGGCTTCGTCCATCAGCGCGATCATGCGCTTGACCACGGCCTCGCGGCTGTCGGCTTTCTGGATCGGGCCCATCTGGGCGGCGGCGACATTGACGATGCGCATCAGCGAATTCCTGGTGATCTCTTGGGAGAAGCCGCAGCTTCAGTGATTGTCCGGCGCCTGCAGCATAACGCAGCCGCGCACCGCTTTTCCAGCCGGGCGCACCTCATATGGTCCGCCCCCATTCGGCGTCCTGCAAAAGCCGCCAGTTGATCTTGTTGCTTGCGGTGCGCGGCAGGGAATCGACAAAGACCACGGCGCGCGGCACCTTGTAGCTCGCCATCGTGTTGCGGGCCCAGCCGACGATATCGTCCGCCGATGTCGTCGCGCGCGCCGCCTCGTCCAGCACCACCAGGGCCTTGACGGTCTCGCCGCGATAATCGTCCGGCGCCGAGACGATGCAGCATTCCCGGATGGCGCGGTTCTGGTACATCGCGGCCTCCACCTCGGCCGGCCACACCTTGAAGCCGCTGACATTGATCATCCGCTTGAGGCGGTCCACCGCAAAGAAATAGCCGTCGGCATCGCGATAGCCGAGATCGCCCGTGCGCAGGAACCGTTTGCCGGCGAGTTCGATGAACGCCTCAGCGTCGGCCTGCGGGCTGTTCCAGTAGCCTTGCAGCACCTGCGGCCCGTGCACGACGATCTCACCGACCACGTTGTCGTCCAGCTCGATCAGGCTCTCGGGGTCGACGATCCTTGCATCCGTCTCCTGCACGGCGATGCCGAGGCACTGCCGCTTCGGCGCCGCCATCGGGTTGAGGTGCGTCGGCGACATGGTCTCGGTCATGCCGTAGCCCTCGACGAAATCGAGACCGAAGCGTCCCTTCAGCCGCTCGGCCACCGCCGCCGGCATCGCAGCGCCGCCGCCGGTCAGCACCTTCAGCTTCGCAAAACACCGGTCGCGGAACCGGGCGCTTGCGAGGACGTCGACGATCATGGTCGGGGCTGCGTTCCAGAACGTCACGGCATAGGTCTCGAACAGATCGGGCAGCAGATCCTTGTCCCATCGCGCCATCAGCAACAGCGTGGCGCCCGTCACCACAGCCGCATTCATCGAGCCCTGCATGCCCGCGACGTGGAACAGCGGCATGAAACCGGTCATCACGTCGCCGCCACCGAGCCCATACCAGCGCGCCTGCAGCACGGCCGTGAAGAGCGCGCTGCGATGGCTATGCATGCAGGCCTTGGGCTTGCCTGTCGTGCCCGACGTATAGGGCAGGATCATGAGATCGTCCGGGCCCGGGGTCATTGCAGCGGGACGCAAGCCTTGCGCGATTACGGATAACCAGGAATGCCAGCCCGGCGACGATGGTACCTCCGCCGGCGCTTCGGTCACGCAGGACGGCAGCGTATAGGGGGTCGCGACCGGAACCTCGTCGCGATACTGCGCGACGATCGCATGCGCGATGGCATCGCCCACCAGCGGCGCAAATGTTTCGTTCAGCTCGCTGCCGATGATCGCGACCCTGGCGCCGCTGTCCGATGCCAAATACGCGATCTCGGCGGTCCTGCTCATGGGGTTGACGGGCACGATCACGGCGTCCGCCCGCATCACCGCGTAGTAGGCCATGACATATTGCGGCGAGTTCTGCAGCGCGATCATGACGCGGTCGCCGCGCTTCACACCGCAAGCACTCCGCAGGAAACCCGCCATAGCGTCGACGCGCTCGCGCAGCTCGGCGTAGCTCAGGCTTGCACCGTAAAACACCGTCGCCGGATGCGACGGCCGGTCGTTCGCCGCGCGCGCCAGCGCGTCGTAAAGCGTCCCCTCCGGCATCGCGAGATGCCAGGGCTCATCCGCCGGCCAGGCCGGCGAGCGATGGGGTGTTGCCTGGTCCGCGCTCACCCGTGCTCCTCGTCGGCAATATCGAGGCCGTGGTCGAGCGCGTCGAGCAGCAGCGTAGCCTCGCGCTCGGAGATGACCAGCGGCGGCGCCAGGAACAGTGAGGTCTGCTCGCCGCTGGTGCCGATCACCGCGCCGGCCTCCAGCGCTCGCTCCGCCACGCGCGAGGCGATCGGCACCTCCGTGGTGTCGGCATGCCAGGTGCGCCAATCCGGACCGTGCAGCTCGACCGTCCAGTGTAGTCCCTGCCCCGCCACGCGCTGCACGCTCGGATGTTTCTGCGCGATCGCGAGCAGGCGACGGGTGAACAGCTTTTCGAGGCTCGCTACATGATCCAAAATCCTGTCGTCGCTGACGACCTTCAGATAGGCGCTGACGGCGGCCATGCTGATGGGATGACCGCGCAGCGTGCCGTAATTCTGCCAGCTCGTGCCCTTCAGGCGCTCGACGATATCTTTCGACACCACGACCGCGGCCACCGCCGCCGCGCCGCCGCCGAGCGACTTTCCAAGTGTGACGATGTCGGGGCGGCTTTCGGCGCCCTGAAATGCGAACCAGCGTCCCGCGCGCCCCGCGCCGGTCACGACCTCGTCCGCGATCCAATACGAGCCGGCCTGCCGCGCGCAGCGCGCCACCTCGTCCTGATAGGCGCCGTCGTAATAGATGCCGCCTTGGGTGTAATCGATGATCGTCGCCGCCGTGTCGGAGAGCAGGCGCGGGGCATCCGCGAGATATTCGCTCGGCGGCGCATTGTTGGCCGGCGCGCCGTAGATCGCGCCATCAGGCGCTGGCAAAATCCGTACCGGCGCCATCGGTGCCGGCAGCTGCGAGCCGCCTGAGTGCACCGCGAGCCCGCCATGCCATTGCGGCTGCACCGTCATGCTGCGCGACAGGCCGGTGATGCCGTGATAGGCGCGTTCGCGCGTTGCCAGTGCCGAACGTTGCGTCAGCGCCTGGCACAGCGAGAGCGCCATGTCGTTGGCCTCACTGCCGCTGATGCAGAAGCGGACCGCGCCGACCCAATCCTCTTCACCCCTGAACGCGGTGGCCATCAGGTCGTCCGCGGCCTGCTCACGGCCGACCCAGGTCCACCCTTCGTTCACGACCGGCGTATCGGCTGCACGGCGGATCGCCTCCACCATCGCGGGATGACGATGCCCGAGACCGCCGCCGGTGTTGCTGCCGTCGATGAGCTTGCGACCGTCCGCGAGGTGAAAGTAGACGCCCTCACCGCCGACCACGGCCATCGGCGCGCTGTCGCCCGCATTCAGCCCGGTTCGCAACAATCTGCTCATCGCAATCCCCTCACTCCGCGGCCGCGGCGCCGTAGCCACCGCCGCCGCACATCTCGATCGTGACGAGATCGTCCTGCTGCAACACAAGATTTGATTTGCCGTCGATCGCAACGTTTGCGCCCTGCCGGAGCAGCGAGATGCGGCAGGCCTTGCCGGCCTCGCCGCCCTGCATGCCGAACGGTGCAATCACCATGCGTTCGATGCAGGTGGTCAGGTGCATCGAGGGTGCGAGGATGCGATAGGTGCGGACGGAGCCGTCACCGCCGCGATGAGCCCCCGCGCCGCCGGACCGCCGGCGAATGGCCTGCTGCTCGAGGCGGATCGCGTAGCTCGCCTCGATCACCTCGACCGGCGTGTTCGAGGTGTTGGACAGATGCACCCGGGTTGCCGAGATGCCGGCCCGATCATGCCGCGCGCCTTCGCCGCCGCCATGGACCTCGTAGAGCATCTTCCAGGAACCGTTCGGCCGCGGCTCGGCAAAGAACAGCACGCCCGCGGTGGTCGCCCCGCCCGCCGACAGGCGTTCGGGGATCGTGTGCTGCATGGCGCGGAAGATCGCATCGACGATGCGCATGGACGTCTCGTGGTTGCCGGCGGCAACGGACGCCATCCAGCCCGGCTCCAGGATCGAGCCCGGGCGCGTGATGATGGTCAGCGGGCGGAGCGCGCCCGCATTCTGGTGCATGTCGCGCCCGCTCATGATGCGCGCGGCATAAGCGACAGCCGAGCGCGCCATGAACGGCGTCGTGTTGCAGAAGTTCGAGACGCGGTCGCAGCTTCCTGACAGGTCGAAGGTTGCCTCGTCGCCTGCGATGGTGATCTTGACGTGGATCCGCGCCGGCGCGTTGTTGACGCCGCCGTCGTCGAGGTAATCCTCGCCTTCGTAGACGCCATCCGGCAGCGCGCGCAGCGCCTCGCGCATCTCGATCTCGGAGAGATCGTGCAGGCGCGACTGCGTCGCCGTGAAGACCGCCTTGCCGTGCTCGCGGCAGAGCTCGACGATGCGGCGCTCGCCCGCCTTGGTCGCCGCGATCTGGGCGAGCAGATCGCCCTCGCAGGACTCGGGGTCGCGAACGTTGGCCTTGAGCAGCTGCACGATCGGGGCGTTGACGCCGGCCGCAGTCGCAATCAGCACCGGCGGAATGCGCATCGCCTCCTGGAACGTGTCGATGGCTTTTGCGAAATAGCTGCCGGGCCAGGTGCCGCCGATATCGGGCCAGTGCGCGAGGCTGACCGCGAACGCCACGATCTCGCCGTCGACGAAGACGGGACGCACGACCTTGACGTCGTTGAGATGATTGCCGCCGAGCGCGCCGACATTGTAGATCAGCACGTCGCCGTCGTTCAGGGTCTCGATCGGCACGACCTTCAGAAGCTCCGGAACGGTGTAGGCCATTGCACCGAGGTGGATCGGGATGTCGCGGCCCTGCCCGACCAGACCGCCGCGGCCGTCCGTGATCGCCGACGACAGATCRCCGGCCTCGCGCAGCAGCGGCGAACGCGCCGAGCGCGTCATCACCAGGCTCATCTCTTCGGCGGCGGCGGAAAGCCCGTGCCTGATGACTTCGACGACGAACGGATCGAGCTTCATGCCGCCCCCCGCGTCAGGAACAGATTGCCGGTTGCATCGGGCCGCGCCTGCCAGCCGGGCGGTACCACCACAGTGGACCAGGCGTCTTCGATGATGGCGGGACCGCTGACGATGTCGGTCATTGCGGCGCGGTCAATGATCGCGGTTGCGATGTCGTGGAAACCGTCGAACGAGCAGGTACGCTGACCGGTGGACACTGCGCGGGTCGCGGTCGCCGGCCGGCTGACAACGGTCGTCGACGGACGACGCGCCTGCACACGCACGGATTCGATGACGCAGGGCTCGCTCGTCGCGTAGCCGAAGAGCTCGTGATGCCGCACCAAAAAGTCCTTCTTGAGCCTGCCGACGTCGAGCGGCAATGCGAACGGCACCGGAATGGCGTCGTTCTGCGCCGCGTAGCGCATCAAGGCCACCAGCTCGACCTGGATCTCCGCCTGCGCAACGCCGTTGGCAATGAGCGGCGCCGAGGCATCGGCGATCAACGTCCCGATCCGTTCCGACACGCGCGCGAGATCAATGCCATCGAGTGCCGCGCGAAAGGTCTGCTGCTGGAGGAAGCTGAAATCGGCGGTGAGGCAGCCCAGCGCCGAGAACGCACTCGATGCGCTGGGCACGACGACGGCTGCAATCCCGTAGAGATCGGCAAGGCCCGCGGCATGCATCGGTCCGCCGCCGCCGAAGGCGAGCAGCGTGCAATCGCGCCCGTCGATGCCGCGCTCGACCGTGACGCGGCGGAGCGCGCGGGCCATCGTGGCGTTCGCGACCTTGATGATGCCGAGCGCCGTCTCGGTCAGGCTCAATCCAAGTGCGCGGGCGATCGGGGCGATGACATCAGCCGCGGCCTTGATGTCGATCCCGATGCGGTCGCCGAGTTTTGTTTCGGGATTGAGATAGCCGAGCACCGCGTTGGCATCCGTGATCGTCGGCTCGGTGCCACCACGGCCGTAGCAGGCCGGCCCCGGCTCGGAGCCTGCGCTCTCCGGTCCAACCGTCAGGCCGCCCGGACCGTTGCGCACGATCGATCCACCGCCGGCACCGATGGAATGAACCGCGAGCATCGGCTGGCGCAGCGGCTTGTCGCCGAGCATGCGGCCGTCGGTCATCTCGGCCTGGCCGTCCACGATCAGGCAGACGTCGGTCGTGGTGCCGCCCATGTCGAAGGTCAGCATGCGAGACGTGCCGAGCTGACGCGCGATGCTGACGGAGGCCGAAACGCCAGCCGCGGGGCCCGACATCGCCATCACCAGCGGCCGCCGCTTCACCGCCGAAATCGGGATCATGGCGCCGGCCGAATGGAACACCTGCAAGCCGGGGCCGATCGGCAGCCGCTGTTCCAGCTCGCTCAGATATTCCACCGCGATCGGCATCGCGGCCGCGTTGAACACGGTTGCCGAGGTCCGCTCGTATTCGCGCGCCTCGGGATTGACCTCGTGCGAGAGCGAGACGTGGGCGACGACATCCTTGAGACGCTCGCCAAGCATCTTTTCGTGCACAGGGTTGGCGTAGGCGTGCAGCAAGGCCACCGCGACGCTCTGAACGCCGGTCCCTTTCAGCCACGCCACCAGACGATCGATCTCCGATTCCTCCAGCGCCTTCAGAACCCGGCCTTCGTGATCGAGGCGCTCAGCGAGCCCGAAACATCGTTCGGGCGGCACCAGGGGCGGCGATTTCGGCGGAATGTCGAGACGATAGAGATCGCGGCGACGATAGCGCGCGATCTCCAGCACATCGGCAAAGCCTTCGGTCGCGACCAACGCCACCTTCGGCAGCCGGCCCTCGACGATGGCGTTGGTGACGCGCGTGGTGCCGTGGACGAAGCGCTTGACCTCGCTCTTGCGCAGGCCCACCGCCTCGATGGCCTCGAGCATCGCCTGAACGGGCGCCTGCGGGCGCGACGGCACCTTCGCGATCCGTGCCTCCGAGCCACGCCGGATCGCGATGATATCGGTGAAGGTGCCACCGATATCGGTGCCGACTTCCCAGTGATGTTCGGAAGAGCTCATGTGCAGCGATCAGCTACGCGTGACGTCCGAACCGGACGCCGGGTCCTTGCCGTTCATCGCAACGTCCAATGCCGAAACCAGAGCGCTCATCATGCATCCCCTGTCATGCCACCGACCGAGAGCGTGCGACAGAGCGATGGGCACGGGATAGGGCCAGAGTTGTCGCAAACCACTAGACCAGCGCGCGAGCGACGCCGCGCACCGCGCCACCTGCTGCACGTTTTGGTGCAACGCTGCCCGCGGAGAGTGCACGTGAACGAGGACTGTTCCACGCGAGAAAAGTGCAGCGCACCACGGATTTCTCCGCACAATTCATGGCGCCTGCTGCACCGCAATCGGAGCGCTCAAAATCGTCTGTCTAATTTGCAGGCGATCGAACGGCACTGCGGGATATTCACCTGCCTATGAGCTATGCACGGCGGTCGCCTCTGCCTCTCTTTATTGTACGAACAGTCAGAGACGAGATGGCCGGGTCGGATGGTGCATTGCGGCGTCCGCTGCCGATGCAAGCCGCGATTCTCGCGAGCAGTGGAGATGCATCCTCGACGCGCAGCCGCCCGTATCCGAACACCAGGCCTTGCAGCGTCGGCTGCGCCAGAAAATTCTGCGACAGTGGCTGCACGTGGATGCCGGCCTGCTTCAGGACCGCGGCCGCCTCGCGGTCACTCATCCGCGTCCGCATCGTATCGGTGAACAGCGCCACCAGATGCAGTCCCGTCACCGCCGCGGACACGGTCAGATCGTCAGGCATCAGCGCGGCGATCGCGTCGATCAACGCCTTTCGCCTGACGGCATAGACCCGGCGCATCCCGCGCAGATGTCGCAGCAGATGCCCCTCCCGCATGAACTCGGCCAGCGCCAGCTGACCGACGCCGGAGGTATGGACGTCGATCCGCGCGCGGCCCCGGGAAAACCCGTCGATGAAATGCCTGTTGGCGACGATGTAGCCGAGCCGCAAGGCCGGCATCATGATCTTCGAAAAGGTGCCGAAATAGATCACCCGCCCCTCGCGATCGAGCGACCGCAAGGAGGCGATCATGCTGTCCTGATGCCTGAACTCCGAATTGTAGTCGTCCTCGATCACCCAGACATCGTTCTTGTTGGCCCAGTCGAGCAGCTCGAGGCGTCGCTCCAGGCCCATGCTGACGCCGAGCGGGTATTGATGCGATGGCGTGACCACGATCAGCCGCGCCCCCGGCGCGCGCCTGATCCCTTCCGAGACGACCAGCCCCTTGTCGTCGACCGGAACCGGAACGAGCTTTGCGCCGGCCGCCGTGAGCGCCCATCGCGCCTCGACAAAGCCGGGCTCCTCGACCCAGACCTCGTCACCGGGATCGAGGATCATTCGGCTACAGAAGTCGAGCGCGCCCGACGTGCCTGACGTGACGACAACCTCCTCCGGCGAGCAGACCAGGCCGCGCACCGAGCCGAGGAAATTTGCGATCTCGCTGCGCAGCCGCGCATGACCTTCGGGCGGAAGATCGAGGCACTCCTGCTCGCGCGGATTTTGCCAGGTCTGGCGCAGCAGACGCGACCAGTCCTTGAAGGGAAACGTCGAAATATCGGGCGCGCCGGGACTGAACTCCGACGGCCAGTTGGTCTCGTAGTCGAAGGCGAGCAGCGATTGCCAGCGCTTCGACATATGGGCGGGCGCGGCCGCGGGCGAGGCGACCGACGTCGGCTCCGCATGCGGTGTTGCGACCGATGCCACCATGACGCTGCCGCGCGGGGTCGATTCAAGATAGCCCTCGGCGTAGAGCAGGTCCCACGCCGTCAACACCACCGTGCGCGAGCAGCCCAACTCCCGCGCGATCTCGCGCGATCCCAGAAATTGCGTTCCGGCCGGAAAGACGCCGCGCAGAATGCAGCCCCGGATGTGGGCCGCGATCTGCAGGTGCAGCGGCACGGCCGAATTCCGGTCGATATGCATCCCCGCAAGGGATACGCGCTTGCTTGGGCGGCGTTCTCTGTCCATCACATGGAGGCAGCTGTTGGATCGGCCGGCGATGGCCGCCAGCGTCCCCTCAGGATGCGTCAAGAGCGGATTCGGGTCCAGCCCCGGCCGGATCGGTCACCCCGATCGTGTGGTAGGCGCGGCCGAAATAAATCAGATTGTCGGTGCAGCCGGATCGTTGCAGGGCCACGACGCGGCAGAACAGCACGTCATGCGTGCCGACATTGACGATATCGGCAATCCGGCAGTCGAACGCCGCGGCGCAGTCGGCCAGCACCGGCGCACCGGTTGCGAGTGTCGACCACGCGGCCGCGGCAAACCGTTCCTCGGCGGGCACCTTGCCGCCGAACAGCCGGGACAGCGGCTCGTGCCGGGCCGCGAGCACGTTGACGCACACCACCTCGTTGCGCGTCACGCTGGCATAGGCCGAGGACGCGCGGTTGATGCAGACCAGAAGCGTCGGCGGATCGTCGGTGACGCTGCAAATCGCGGATGCGGTGAATCCGGCGCGACCGGCGCTGCCGTCGGTCGTCACGATGTTGACGGCCGCGCCGAGACAGGCCATCGCATCGCGGTAGTCCTGTGGGGCCACGTCCTGCATCGGCGTCCTCACGCCGCAATGCAAGGCGCAAACGCGAGCTCGCGCAGCACCTGTGCCAACACGGAGGCGCCGGCGGCAACATGATTTGGCTCAGCCCATTCGTGCTCGACATGGCTTGCGCCGTCGCGGCACGGGATGAAGATCATCGCGGCCGGGCAAACCTTGGCGAGATGACGGGCGTCGTGACCGGCGGCCGAGAGGATGGCCATCGCAGGATGCCCCTGCTCTCGCGCGGCCTCCGCGATGCTTGCCCGCAGGCGTGCATCGAACGCGTTTGACGGCGCATCGACGAGCGGCGTCACCGTGACCGTGCAAGGTGCGGCGTTCTCCTGGCAAAGAGCAGCGATGCGCACGCCAGCGGCATTGAGCACCGCATTGTCAGGATGGCGCAGATCGATGCTGAAGCTGACGCGCGAAGGCACCACCGACGGCGCATTCGGCGTGACGGTGACCCGGCCGATGGTGAACTTGATGTCGGCATCGACCGTGCCGATCTCCGCATGGAGCGCGGTCGCCATCCGCGCAAAGGCCGCGAGCGCATCCCGCCTGTCCTGCTGCGCCAGCGTGCCGGCGTGTCCCTCGGCGCCCTCGACCACCACCTGAAACGTCTTCTTGCCCTGGATGCCAGTGACGACACCGATGGTGCACGCGGCCGCCTCCAGCAGCGGCCCTTGCTCGATGTGCAATTCGAGATAGGCTCCGGCCGCAAAGCCGAGCGACCGGTGCGGCAGATCAGGAAAAGCCTGGTGGAGGCTGGCGAGCGCTTCGCCGACGCTGATGCCGTCTGCATCGCGCGCGGCGCGGATGGCGTCCATATCGCGTTCGCCGGTAAAGGCCTCCGAACCCATCATGCCCGGGGCGAAGCGCGAGCCTTCCTCGTTCATCCAGGCAACGATGATGACATCGCGTGCCGGCACGTCACCTTGCTCGGCGAGCGAGACCGCCGCCTCCAAGGCCGCCATGACACCGGCCGCGCCGTCGAATTTGCCACCGGTCGGCTGGCTGTCGAGATGACTGCCGAGCAGGAGCGGCGGCGCGGCGCGATCGCGCCCGGCCAACGCCAGGAACAGGTTTCCCGCGGCATCCGTCGACGGCGTCAGGCCCGCCTCGCATGCCCAGCCGATGACGCGGCGCCAGGCGGCAATCTCGCCGTCACTCAGTGCCTGACGGTTGACCCCGCCGGCGGGCGTCGCGCCGATCTCAGCGAGCGCCATCAGGCGGATCCAGAGCCGATCGGCGTTGATCAAGGTGCTCGATCCCATCGACCTACTTCGTGCGCATGATCTGACCCGGCAGCGCGCGCGGATCGCGCGGCAGCCAGCGCCCGGCCTCGACCTGGGCAATGAACTCCGCGAGCAGCGCGTTGAACGCCGCCGGCTCTTCCAGATTGAGCGTGTGGCCGGTCTTGGGGAAGACGGAGAGACCGCAGGCCGGAATGGTCTTCTTCAGGAAGATGCCGGGCTGCAGACAATGATCGTCCTCGTCGCCGACGACGACCAGCGTCGGCACCATCATCTTCTTCAAGCCGTCCTCTAGATCGTAGAAAGACGGCCGCCGCGCCTGGACGCCGCGCATGGTGTTGGCAGCGCCGCGATCGGAATGGGTGGCGAGGCGATCGGCGAATTCCTGCCAGCCGCGCGGATCCTTGTTCTGGAACTGCACGCGGCTCGCGCCAAGCGCATAGATCTTCGAGAATTCCTTCGCGCCCTGTTTCTCGAAATTGTCGGCGACTTCGCGCGAGACGCCGCGAAAATACTCCTCGAACTCCTTCTCACAGCCATAGCCGGCGCCAGCCACGGTGAGTGACAAAGCGCGTTCCGGCGTGCGCAGGCCGAAATGCACCGTGCAGAAGCCGCCCATCGACAGGCCGACGATGTGCGCCTTCTCGATTCGGAGCGCATCGAGCACGGCGACCGCATCGTCAGCGGCGATCGCCTGCGAATAGGCCTCCACGCTGTCAGGCACATCCGACGGYGKATAGCCGCGCGCGGCGTAGGTGATGCAGCGGTGGCGCCGGCTGAAATAACGCAGCTGCGGCTCCCAGCTTTCGTGATTGCCGCCGAATTCGTGGATGAAGAGGATCGGCGTGCCCTCGCCCGCCTCCTCCACATGGAGCTTCACACCGTCTTTGGTGGAGATCATCGTCATCGGCATCATCCCTAGAATTGCGCCGGCAGGTCGTTGAGCGTGCGCGCTTGCGCAACCATGTCCGGCAGCAGCGTGCAGAGCTTTTCGACCCACGCCTGCGGCACGGAGGTGCTGATCTTGACGAAACGGTCGCCGAAGCGCTGCGTGTGATACGTGCCCTGGCGGATCATGATGCCTTGCCGGCGATAGCACTCGACCAGCGCCTCGGGACGGATGCCCGCCGCGATCGTCTCCAGCACCAGAAAGTTTCCGTGCGAAGGCATGATCGGCAGCGCCAATCCTTCAATCGCCGCAGCCGCCTCCTGGATCATCGCCTTGTTGGCCCGGTCGGTGCTTCGGACCTTCTTCATCCATTCGGCCTTGACGGAGAGCCCCGCCTGCGCCGCGCGCTGGGCGATGACGCTCGCGCCGAGCACGCTCGTGGACGTCAGCGCCAGTTCCTCGAACAGATCGGGAGCAGCGACCAGAGCACCGATGCGGAGGCCGGCAAGCCCGAGCCATTTCGAAAAGCTGGTCGAAACGACCGAGCCTTGCGGCGCCACGTGAAGCGCCGGCGTGTGGCCATCGGCGAAATCGCGGTAGGTGCAGTCGTGCACCAGCAGCGCGCCGCAATCGCGCGCAATCGCCGCAAAACTCTCGATCTCCTCGCGGGTATAGCGGATGCCGAGCGGATTGTTGGGATCGACGAGGTAGATGATCGCGGTGCGCTCATCGACATTCGCCTTCAACGCCTCGGGCGTCAGGCGGTAGTTGCAGGCCGGATCGTAGATCGGAATCTCGATTACCTCGGCGCCCTGCTGGCGCGCGAACAGACACGGCCATTTCCAGGTCGGATCGGTCGTCACCAGCGTCGTGCCGGGCTTGCAGCGCGCGCGACAGATCATCGCCAGCGCGTTGACGCCGCCCTCGGTCACCAGCGCCTCAGCGCCTGGTGTGCCGAGGTCGGCCACGATCGCAGCGCGCAGYGCCTCGAAGCCGAGCGGAGGGGCATAGGCGTTGAACTCGCCAGCCTCGATCGAGCGCAGCATCGCCTCGCGCACGGCGGGGTGGCTCTCGACATGGTTGGTGTTCTGGCCGAGCCAGTAGAGTCCCGGCGTCGCCGAGAGCTCGTCGAAATAGCGGTTGCGGACCAGTGCCGCCGATTGAGGCTTCGACATCGACGCCTCAGATCACCGAGCCGCGAGCGGCGATGCCGCCGTCGATCGTCACCACGGTGCCGGTGATGTAGCCGGACCTCGGCGAGGACAGGAAGGCGACGAGATCGGCGACCTCCTCCGATGTCGCCGGCCGCTTGCCGGGATATTTGTCGAACAACTCTTCCCAGCGGCTTTCGTCGCCGAGCATGTCGATCGCCTTGCGCTTCATGATCTTGAGCATGCGGTCGGTGGCAACCGGCCCCGGATTGACCGCGACGACGCGCACGCCGTGATCGAGGCTGCGGCCGCCGAGCGCCTTGGTGAAGGACATCAGCGCCGCATTGCCGGTCGAGCCCGCGATATAGCTCGCGTCCCAGTTCTCACCGGAATTGCCGATGATGTTGATGATGACGCCGTCCCTGCCCTTCATGCGCGGATAATAGAGACGCGACAGCGTGATGTAGCCGAACACCTTGAGATCGAAGCCGCGCCGCCAGGCCGCGTCGTCCAGGATTTCCAGCGAGCCGGCCGGGATGTCGCCGGCATTGTTGATGAGGATGTCGATGTCGCCGACCTCGGCCGCGAGCTTCTCCATCGCAGCCGTGCTCGACAGGTCGAGCGCGTGGATGGTGATCTTCACGCCAAAGCCGGCTTCGAGATCGCGCTTGGCCTGGAGCATGGCCTCGCCGTTGCGGGCGGCGAGATGCAAATGACAGCCCTCCGCGGCGAAGAGTTCGGCCACCGCAAGTCCAATTCCTTTCGACGCGCCGGTGATCAGGGCGGTCTTGTTCGTCAGCTTCMGGTCCACTCCGGGTCTCCAGGATGCAAGCTAGATATACAAGGTCTAGCAATTTGCATACCAAGCGACATCGGAGGTCATTCGAAGGCGGCGAGGAAGTCCAGAAGGTTGTCGCCGAGCAGGTTGACGTGGTCCCGCATGGAGCTGTGCGCCCGCTCCGGATCATGCGCCAGGATCGCCTGCATGATCGCCTCGTGCTCGCGGATGGTGTCGGCGATCCGGTTCGGCATGCGCGTCACCCGGCGGCGATACGCCGCCACCTGGTTGCGCAGCTTGCGGGTCTGCTCGGCCAGGAAGGTGTTGCGCGAGGCCTCGTAGATCGCCTCGTGGAATTCCTGGTTGATGTCGTAGAAAACGTCGATGTCGCCGGTTTCACCCGCCGTCACAAGCCGCTGGTGAATCTCGCCAATTTCAGCCCCCCAGGCCTGGGAAACGCGCCTTGCGGCGAGCCGCGCGCAGAGCCCTTCCAGCTCCGCCATGACCTGGAACATCTCGATCAGCGCCTGCGCCTTGATGCTGCGGACGGTCGCCCCTTGCCGGCCGCGCAGCTCGACCAGATTGTTGGCGGCCATCAGGCGGAATGCCTCCCGCACCGGCGTGCGCGAGACGCCGAAGCGCTGCGCGATCTCCTGCTCGTCGAGCCGGCTGCCCGGCTCGAGATGCCCCGCCGCGATTGCCCCTTCGAGCTTCAGGCGCAGGCTCTCGGCGAGCGTCATGCCCGGGCTGGCCGGCAAGGCTTCATGCCCATTTTTCACGCGTCTGCCTCCAGTATGTGCACCAATATCCGCCATCATGTTTCTCCAATATCAACATACGTATACAAAATGGCACCAATCTTCCAGTGAACCGGCCGATTTTCTCGCGGAGACGGGCGCAGCTCCGAGATATCCACCTTCGAACTCGCAAATCTTATGCCTGATTTGCCGAGAAATCGCACTGGCACACGAGTTGCTAAGAGATTTCGACGCGGCCCGCTTTCGTATGCGAATGGCCGCCGCCATTATACAAGGACATCCCGGTGCAGGCTGCCCGCCTCCCCCATCCCGGACCGGCCACCGAAGCCCCGCAGGCGCAACCGAAGCCTGAGCCGCTGCTCGAACTGCGTGCGATCAACAAGACCTTCGGTCCCGTCGCGGCGCTGTCGGGACTCCAGGCGAGCGTTGCGCCCGGCGAGTTCGTCACCGTCGTCGGCCCGAGCGGCTGCGGCAAGAGCACGCTCTTCAACATCGTCGCGGGCCTCGAGGAGCCTGACCCCGGCGGCATCCTGCGCTTCGAAGGCAAGAGCTGCCATTCGGCCGACCTGCTCGGCCGCGTCTCCTTCATGCCGCAGCGCGACCTGCTGTTTCCCTGGCGCAACGTCGTCGACAACGCCATCCTCGCGCTCGAGGTCGAGGGCATGCCGCGCGACCAGGCGCGCGCCAAGGCGCTGAAGATGCTGCCCGAGTTCGGGCTCGCCGGCTTCGAGAAGCAATATCCCAATCAATTGTCCGGCGGCATGCGCCAGCGCGTCGCCCTGATGCGAACCTTCCTGTTCGAACGCGATTTGATGCTGCTGGATGAGCCGTTCGGCGCGCTCGACGCGCTGACGCGGGCGATGATGCAGCGCTGGCTGCTCGACGTCTGGCAGAAATACCGCCGCACCATTCTCTTCATCACCCATGACGTCGACGAGGCGATCTTCCTCGGCGACCGCGTGCTCGTCATGACGGCGCGTCCCGGCTCGGTGAAGCTCGAACAGGTCGTCGACCTTCCCCGCCCGCGCCGGCCCGAGATCGTCACCTCGCCCGAATTCGTGCGCCTCAAGCGCACGCTGCTCGATGCCATCGAGGAGGAAAGCATGAAGTCGTTCCAATCCTCCATCGCGCAGGAGAAGACGCCGTGAACGCAATGTCAGCGCCGCAGGCCGCGCCGCGCGGGATCGAGCCGGCCGAGTGGGATGCCCGGATCAAGCTCGCGGCCTGCTATCGCATGGTCGCCAAGCTCGGCATGGACGACCTGATCTACAACCACATCTCCCTGCGCGTGCCCGGCCACGAGGACCAGTTCCTGATCAATCCCTACGGCCTGCTGTTCGACGAGATCACGGCGTCGAGCCTGGTGAAGATCGACACTGGGGGTAACAAGCTCGACGACACGCCGCAGGCCGTCAACGTTGCGGCCTTCGTGATCCATGCAGCGATCCACACCTCGAACCACGATGCTGTCTGCGTGCTGCACACCCATTCCGACGCGAGCGTCGCGGTCTCAGGGCAGGAGAAAGGCCTGTTGCCGCTCAGCCAGTTCGCGATGCGCTTCTACGACCGCCAGGCCTTCCACGACTACGAAGGCGTCGCCATCGACCTCGACGAGCAGGTTCGCCTGGTGCGGGATCTCGGTCCACACAAGGTCATGCTGATGCGCAACCACGGCATCCTCACCGTCGGCCGGACGCCCGGCGAGGCCTTCATGCTGCTCTATTATTTCGAGCGCTCCGCGCGGATCCAGCTCCAGATGCAAGCGGCTGCCGCGGCCGGCGCCAAGCTGGTGATGCCGCCACACGAGGTCTGCGAGAGAGCCGCGCGCCAGTTCTGGGAATTGCAGGGCGACATCCTCGTGCCCGGCGAACGCGAATGGCCGGCGCTGATGCGCCAGCTCGACCGCACCGATCCGTCCTACCGCAATTGATTTCCACCGCCTGGAGTATGACCATGTTGAGCCGACGCCACGCTTTCTCCGTCCTCTCCGCCATCGCACTGGCGACCGGCTCGCTTGTCACGGCCGCGCCCGCGGCCGAGTTGCAGAAGGCGAGCCTGCGCCTGAAATGGCTGCCGCAGGCGCAATTCGCCGGCTTCTATGTCGCGGCTGCCAAGGGCTACTACAAGGCCGAGGGCATCGACCTCACCATCAATCCCGGCGGGCCCAACCTGCTCACCGAAAACCTGGTCGCGACCGGCGCCGACACGTTCGGTCTGTCCGGCGGCACCGACAGCGTGTTCGCGGCGCGCGACAAGGGACTTCCGATCGTCTGCATCGGCGTGTCGCACCAGATCACCCCGTTCATCTTCGTCACCCGCAAGGACGGGCCGGTGAAGACGATCCAGGATTTTAAAGGCAAGACGGTCACCACCTGGTTCACAGGTGCCAATCACGTGCTGAACGGCATGCTGGCCAAGGAAGGCATCAAGCCGGATGAACTGAAGATCCAGCCGCAGCAGGTTTCCGTGACGCCCTTCGTCGACGGCAGCGTCGATGTGGTCACGGCGACCTATTACAACGAGTTCTACACCATCCAGTCGCGCATGCCGAAGGACAGTTTGAAGACCTTCGTCGCCGAGGATTACGGCATCACCTTCCCGCGCGACACGCTGATCGTGGCCGAGGCGACCGCCAAGGAGAAACCAGAGCTGGTCAAGGCATTCCTGCGCGCGTCGCTGAAGGGCTGGAAGGATGCCTTCGCAGATCCCAAGGGCGCCGTCGACACCGTGATGGCCACAGCCCCCACGCTCGACCGCGCGCAGCAGGAATTCATGCTCACCGAAGTGAAACGCCTGATGACATCCGGCGCGGCGGCGAAGAACGGCATGTTCTGGATCGATGCCGACGCGGTCAAGACCGCCCACGACTTCTTCCTGAAGTACGGCGTGATCTCCAAGCCGCTGGATCTTGCCGCCGCGTATGATGCAAGCTTCATCCAGGGCGTTCCGCAGGCGGACCGGCTGCCGTGAGCAGCCCCGTGGCGACATCGCTTGGTGAGGCCGGCGCGGCTGCGCGGTCGATGGCGATGCCGGCTCCGCTGCGCAAGCTGATCCGGCTCCTGCTCGGTCTCGTTGTCGCGGCGGTGATCTGGGAGGGCGCGGTGCAGTTGTTCGGCATCCGGCCTTATTACCTGCCGCGCCTCAGCACCATCCTGATGGCGATAGCGGCGACGCCTCGCGCCTATGTCGACGGTTTCCTGCGCACGCTCGCCGAGACCCTGATCGGCTTTGCGTCCGGCGGCGCCTTCGGCGTGCTCATGGGCGTCGTGTTCTTCCGCGTCCGCGCGCTGCGCGAGATGGTGTTTCCGATCTTCGTGGTGTCGCAGACCATTCCGGTCATCGCCTTCGGGGCGCTCGTGGTGCTGTGGTTCGGCAATACGCTGCTCGCCAAGGCGATCATTGCGTTCTATCTGACTTTCTTTCCGGTGACGGTGAACACGCTGCTGGGCCTCGAAACCGTCGATCCCAAGCAGGTCGCCTTGATGCGCAGCTTCGGCGCCTCCAACCGCCAGCTCCTGCTCCGCTTGCAGCTTCCAACCGCATTGCCACAGATCTTCGTCGCGCTGCGGCTCGCCGCATCGCTGAGCTTGGTCGGGGCCATCGTCGGCGAATGGTTCGGCGACACCACCGGGCTCGGCGTACTGCTGCTCCAGGCCATGTTCACCGAGAACGTCGTCGCGATCTGGGCCGCCCTGCTCGCCGCCGCGCTACTCGGCACCGGCTTCTATGCGGTCGTCGCCGCGGTCGAGCGACGGCTGGTGTTCTGGAACGCCGAGCAATGAGCCGCGCGTTTGCCTCACCTTCGCTCGCCGTCCAGCGCGGCATCCTGGGCGCCGTCCTCCTGGTAGCATGCTGGGAAGGCGCGGCGCGCGGACTGCATCTGCCGGCCTATGTTCTGCCCGCCGTCAGCGACATCCTCGCCGGCCTCTGGTCCAAGCGCGCGACGCTCATTGACGCTGCCGGCTACACCCTGCTCGAAGCGCTGGTGGGCTATGGCCTCGGCTRCCTGATYGGTATCGGCCTCGCCCTCGCGATCGCATTGGTTCCGGCGCTTCGCAGCGCGATCCTGCCGCTCGCAACCGCGATCAATTCGGTGCCCGTGGTCGGCTATTCGCCGCTGATCCTGCTCTGGTTCGGCATCGGCGTCAGCTCGAAGATCGTGATGGTGGCGATGGCGGTGAGCTTCACCATCCTGCTCTCGATGCTGGCCGGGCTCGACCGTGTCGACCGCCGCGCCGTCGATCTCATGAAGAGTTTTGGCGCAAGCCGCTTCGGTGTGCTGTGGCGCCTGCGCCTGCCGACCGCCCTGCCGCTGCTGCTCGCCGGCATGCGCGTCTCGACCGTGCGCAGCGTGATCGTGGCGATCGTCACCGAGATGCTCGGCGCGCATGGCGGGCTTGGCTGGGTGATCTACCAGGCCGTGCTCCAGATCGACTTCGTCCAGGTCTGGGCGGCGATCTTCGTCGCATCCGCGGCGAGCCTCGCCTTCTTCGGCCTGATCGGTTTCCTCGAACGCAAGATCCTGTTCTGGACATGACGCCATGAAACGACAGATGCATCTCGGCCTGTTCATCCTGGGTACCGGCAGCCACGTCGCCGGCTGGCGCTATCCCGGCGCAGTCGACAGCTTCCAGGACTTTGCGGCAATCCAGGAGATCGGCCGCACCGCCGAGCGCGGCAAGTTCGACCTGATCTTCATGGGCGACAATCTCTATGCCGATGCCGCCGCCCATCCCTCCTACACGCTGCGGCTCGAGCCGCTGACGATGCTCGCCGCGCTCGCAACGTCGACCAGCCATATCGGGCTCGGCGCGACGGTCTCGACCACCTACAGCGATCCGTTCTCGGTCGCGCGCGTGTTCGCCTCGCTCGACCACATCTCCGGGGGACGCGCGGCGTGGAATGCGGTGACGACGGCCAATCCGGCCACGGCCGCGAATTTCGGCACCACCCATCCCGACCACGCGCGACGCTACGAGATGGCCGGCGAATTCCTCGATGTCGTCAAAGGCCTGTGGGACGGCTGGGCTGACGATGCCATCGTCGCCGACCGCGCCAGCGGCCTCTACATCGACCCGGCAAAACTCCGCCCGATCGACCATGACGGCGCGTTCTTCAAGGTGAAGGGCCCGCTCAACATCGGCCGCAGCCCGCAAGGCCGCCCCGTCGTGCTGCAGGCCGGCGGCTCCGAGGCCGGCCAGGCTCTCGCCGCTCGCACCGCCGACATCGTCTTCTCGGTGGTGCAGGACATCGAGGAGGCCAAGGCCGGCTACACGTCATTGAAGACGCGACTGCCGGCGTTCGGCCGCAGGGCGGACGATGTCACGGTGCTGCCGGGCGTGATGCCCGTCGTCGGCCGCACCGACAAGGAGGCGTTCGAGAAGCTCAACGTGCTCCAGAGCTTTGTCAGCGGCAGCAATGCGCTCGCGATCCTGTCCGACCGCTTCGGCCGGGACATGTCGGCCTACGATCTCGACGGCCCGATCCCGGACATCGCGCCGTCCGACAGCTATCACAGTTTCGCCAGCGTCATGCTCGCCAAGGGCCGCCGCGAGAACATGACGCTGCGCGATCTCTACAACCTCACCGCCGCCGCTCGCGGCCATTGGGTGCTGTGCGGCTCGGCCGAGCGCATCGCCGACACGCTCCAGCTCTGGTTCGAGGAGAACGCCGCCGACGGCTTCAACGTCATGCCGCCCTATTTCCACGAAGGGTTCGCGGATTTCGTCGAGCTCGTCGTACCCATCCTGCAGGAGCGTGGGCTGTTCCGCGCGGACTATGAGGGGACGACGTTGCGGGATCACCTCGGCCTTGCGCGGCCGGCCAATCCGTTCTTCCAGGCCTAAAGCGCGCCGGCGATCCGAAGTGCCTGTTCCAGCGCCCGCAATTCGTTCGCCATTGCCGGCGGCTGCGGCGGTCGCGCCGCGTCGCATGAGAGACGCCCAAGCAATTTCAGGCAGGCCTTGAGCCGCACCGTCGCGCGTCCTCCCGGTGCATCGCGATAGATCGCGACCGCGAGCGGATACAGCTTCTCGTGCGCGGACCGCGCCCGCTCCCAGTCTCCAGATTCTGCCGCGCTCCAAAGGCTGACGACAAGCTCCGGCACGACGCAGGCGAGGCTGACCTGGCTGCCGGCCGAGCCGACGAGGTAGCTTGTCAGCAGATGTTCGTCACCGGAGCCGAGCACAACGAACTCCGGACGCAGCTTCTGAATCAACCTCAGATTCTGCTCGTAAGTCGCGACCTCCCAGCTGCCTTCCTTGATCGCGACGAAGCGGCGATCGGCGATGAGCTGCTCCAGCAGCGGCGGCGCATAGGCCATGGCTCCCGCACCAACTGGTGCAGCGTAGAGCATCAACGGTGCGGTCGTCGCTTCGCGGATATGGCGGTGATGCGCGATGACGCAGTCATCGGCGTGACCGAGCGCCCAGCTGTTGGGAGGGAACACCAGAAGTCCGTCCGCGCCCGCCCGCTCCAGCGTAGCCGCCTCTCGCGCGGCCTCCAGGCTTGATTCGTGATTGACGCCAGAGACGATCAGGCAGTCTTTCGGTGCGTACTCGCGCGCCAGCTCCACCACGCGCTGTTTTTCGGCGAGCGACAGCACAAAATTCTCACCGGCGTGGCCGTTGACCAACAGCCCATTGATGCCCGGCGTGGACGCAACCGCGGCGAGATGCGCCGCCAGCTGCGCCTCATCTATCCCATAATCGGGTGTCATCGGCACGATCGTGGCGGCATGGATGCCGCGCAGGCGATCGCTGAATGTCCGCATCCCGCTCGACATCGGCTAGTGGATGATCTGGTCGAGGAACGTCCGCGCCCGCTCGGACTTCGGATGCTGGAAGAACTCCTCCGGCGCAGCCTGCTCCACGACCTTGCCCTCGTTCATGAACACGATGCGGTCGGCGACCTCGCGGGCGAAGCCCATCTCGTGGGTCACGCACAGCATGGTCATGCCCTCCTCCGCGAGCTTCTTCATCGTTTCCAGCACCTCCTTGACCATCTCGGGGTCGAGCGCGGAGGTCGGCTCGTCGAACAGCATGATCTTCGGCCGCATGCACAGCGCGCGTGCGATGGCGACGCGCTGTTGCTGGCCGCCCGAGAGCTGGCCGGGAAATTTCTCGGCCTGGTCCGGAATCCGGACCTTGGTGAGGAAATGCATGGCGAGGTCCTTTGCCTCCGCCTCCGACATGCCATTCACGGTCATCGGAGCCAGGATGCAGTTCTCCAGCACCGTCATGTGCGGGAACAGGTTGAAGCTCTGGAACACCATGCCGGTGTCGCGCCTGACCGCATCGATGTTCTTGCGCTGATGATCGAGCTCGACGCCGTTGACGTAGATCAGGCCCTCGTCGTGCTTCTCGATGTGGTTGATGCAGCGGATGAGCGTCGACTTGCCCGAGCCGGAGGGACCGCAGACCACGATCTTCTCGCCCTTGGCGACCTTGAGATCGACCTGGTCCAGCGCGGTGAAGTCGCCATAGTGCTTGTAGACGGCCTCCATGCGAACCGCAGGCACATCGCGCAATTGCGATTGCGCCGTTGCGCCTTCGACACCGCTAGCCGTATTCATCGATATCTCGCTCATGCCCGGGCCTCCACGCTTGTCTGCGCAACCGGTGCCGTCGCCGCGACCCGCCTGGACTTCGCGGCACTCGACCGGCCGAGCGAGGTCGCCTTCAGGAGCGAGTTGATGGAGTTGCCGAGCGGCGGGATCATCAGCCGGAACGCCTGCGGCAGGGTCACACGGCGGAACGTCACCCAGGGCGACAGGCTGAGCGCCCAGGCGGCTTCGCGCTGCCCTGCCGAAACCGCCATGAAGCCGCTGCGCACGATCTCGGCGAGGTAGGCCGCCTCGTTGAGGATCAGGCCGACCAGCGCGCAGGTGATGACGGAGAACTTGATCCCGAGCTGCGGCAAGCCACTGTAGATCACCACGAGCTGGATCAGCAGCGGCGTGCCGCGGAAGAACCAGATGTAGAAGCGCGAGAAGCCTGACAGCACCGGGTTGGACGACATGCGCATCAACGCGATGCCCATGCCGAGGATCAATCCGCCGATGACCGCCGCCACCGTCAAGCCGATGGTGACGAGCACCCCCTTCATCAGGAAGTAGTTGAAGAAGTAGTTGACGGCGGCCGTCGGACTGAAATGGCTCATCGGCTCGTCTCCGTAGGTATCAGGCCGGACCCGGGCCGGCGATCGCAAGCGGCTGATCGGCCGGCATGCTGGTCAGTCCGAACTTGTCGAACAGCGCCTGGTAACTGCCGTCGGCACGCATGGCGTTCAGCGCCTTGACGACGGCGTCGACCACCGTCTTGTTGCGGAAACCGAGCGTGGTGCGCGCCGTACCGAGGCCGCTCAGCACTTCCTTGACGCGGCCGCGGCCGGTGAGATCCCGCGCCACGCTATCGACGAGCAGCGCGTTGTCCACCTGGCCGGCCAGCAGCGCACTGACGACGTTGGTGGCGGTGGGGAACGTCCGCATCTCGACGGCTGCGCCGCCCTTCGCCACGCTCGCATCGCTGAGCTTCTTCAGCCAGTTCATCTGGTAGGTGCTGACCTCGACGGCCGATGTTTTTCCGATCAGATCATTTTCGGTAGCAATTTTTGTGCCGCTGTCGGGCGCAACCACGACCGAAATCGCCTGAATGGCGTACGGCACCATGTACATCAGCTTCGAACGTTCCTCGGTCCAGAACATGCCGGTGTCGATGCCGTCGATGCGGCCTGCGTTCATGGCCGGGATCATCGCCGGAAAATCCATCCGGACGAGTTCGACCGGAAGACACAACCGCTTGCCGAGCTCGGCGGCGAGTTCCACGTTGAGGCCCTGCAACTGGCCGTCCTTGTCGACGAATTGCTGCGGCGGGTTGGTCGGATTGATCGAGAGCTGCAACTTCCCGGGCGCAATCAGATTGTCGTCGGTAATCCCGGGCGTACAGGCCGCATGCGCAGCCGTGGATGCGAGAGCGAGTGCGGCCGCCGCACTCAGGCGAAGCAGTGTCGAGAGCATGTGATACCTCCAGTAAGACGCCAATGACCGATGCAGTCCCTCGCCCGGGTTTCCCCCTCAATGTTTCTTGGATGCGGCCGGCCGGATCGCACGACACGACAGGCAGCATCGTCTTCGCTCCCTCAAGCCGATCCCGACATCGGCTTGAGCTGGATTCGCATGAAGTTCTTCACCAGGGGTTCGAACGGACCGAACCCCTTCACCTTCAGGAATTCCGGCGTCTCGAACGCCCATCGTCCCGCGACTTCGTAAATGGCCGCGTATTTTGGTCCCTCGCCGATCGAGACGAAGCGCTTTGCGGACAGCCAGCCGGGACAGGCGAGCAGATCGGGAAAATGCCTCTGCTCGTACCAGGCATTGAACGCGGCCTCGTGCTCGGGATCGATGTCGACCCGCACGATGTGGATGAAGGCCTCGTCGGGCATCCGTGCCTCCGTCACGCCAGGCGGATGTTGCCGGCCGCGCGCGCCGCGCCGACGGTCGTTGCAATGACGTCGCACAGCGCAGGAACGACCGGCAGCAACGGCGGTCGCGGATCCGCATTTTGGATCAGGCCGAGCGCCTTGAGCCCGACTTTCATGCGCGTGTGCATGTCCATGATCGGCGCCGGCCCGTAGATCGCCCGCACGATCGGATAGAGCCGCTCGTTGACGGCGCGCAGCGCCGTGAGATCATCAGCGAGCGCCGCCTGCCAGAGCGCGACGAACAGATCCGGCGCGAGGCTGACGAGACCCGAGAGAATGCCGTCGCCGCCGATGGCAAGCTGCGGCAGGAACCAGTTGAAATTCGACGGCAGGATCGCGACGGTGGGATCGGCCTGCTTCACCGCCCGGCGGTTCTCGTCATAGGCGAAGATGGTGTCGCTGCCTTCCTTGATGGCGACGACACCGTCGAGCGCTGCGATCTTCGCCAGCGTCTCCGGCGAGTAGCCAAATCCGGACGCCAGTGGATATTGGAAGATCGACACTGGAATGCCGATGGCGGAACTGACCGACTGCACGAAGGCCACCGGTGCACGCGAGGTCGCCGATGCGCCGCCACCAAGCGGTGCCGGCGGGAACAACACGGCGCAATCGGCGCCGGCAGCTTCCGCGAGCTGCGCCTGATGGATCGCCTCCGCGGTGGAATGCGCGATGATGCCGGCCAGCAGCGGCTTGCCGCCGATTTGCCTGCGCGTCCGCTCGATCACCGCCTGTCGCTCGTCGTCCGAGAGCGACCCGCCCTCGCCGGCATGTCCGTTGACGAACACGGCCGCGATGCCGTCCGGACAGGCACAATAGTCCAGCACGCGGGCGTAGCCGTCCCAGTCGATCGAGCTGTCGTCCTTGAAGGGCAGCACGGTCGCGACCGTGACGCCGCGCAAGTCAGGTTTCTTCATCGGCTTGCTCATGACGGTTTCCGCCGCGGGAATTTCAGGCTCGCTCGCGCCTTCAGCACCTCGAGGCCGCCCTCGTTGCGGGCGCTTGCTTCCCAGATGATCGTGCGGGTCTCGTCGTGCTGCTCGGCGATCCAGACGTCGAAGGTGAGCGTGTCGCCGTAGAACACCGGGCCGGTGAACCAGAACCGGTCCTCGACAGAGACGCCGATCGTGCCAACCAGTTCGCTGGTGAGGATGCTGGTGCAGAGCCCCGCGACCATGATCCCCGGTGCCAGCCTTCGGCCGAAGCGCGTTGCGCCCGCATAGACCTCGTCGACATGGACGGGGCCAAAATCGCCGGTCGCGGCAATATAGAGCGCACCGTCCGCCTCGGTGATGGTCTTGCTGAGGCTGACCCTGTCGTTCACCTTCAGATCGTCGAAGGATTTCGGCTCGTACATGGCTCAGCCCTTCGCGAACGGAACCAGCGTCGCAGTACCGTCCACCACGGTCGCCCCCGAGGGCGACAGCGTGCAGGTGACGCGGCAGACCGCGTCATCACCGGCAACCGAGACGATCTCGGCCTTGGCCTCGACGGACTCGCCGACGATCACGGGCGCGGCGAAATTCAGCGCGATGCTGCCGATCCGCCGCGTCGGTCCGCCGAGCTGGCTGAGGCAGGTCGTGGCAAGGCCGCCGACCGCGAGCTCGAAGGCGACCATGTTGGAGGCGCCGGCCTTCCTGGCGCGGACGGCATCGACATAGAGACCACCGAGATTGCCACTGATGCCGGTGAACATCGCCTGCTCCGCCACCGTCATGGTCTTGCGGAAGGCGAAGACGGCGCCGGGCTTGAGAGGTGCGTGAGACATCGGTCGTTTCCCTAGAGCTGCAAGCCGTTCTTGATGGTGCTGCGCGCGACCAGCATGCGGTGGATTTCGGAGGTACCGTCGTAGATGCGGGTGACGCGCGCATCGCGATACATGCGCTCCAGCGGCAGGTCCTTGCTGAAGCCCATGCCGCCGAACACCTGGATGGCGCGGTCGACGACGCGGCCCTGCATCTCGGACGCCGCGACCTTGATCATCGAGACCTTGTCGCGCGCATCCCGGCCCTGATCGATGTCCCAGGCGGCGTTCATCACCATCATCTTGACGCCGAAGATCTCGGTGGCGGAATCGGCGATGAGTTTCTGCACCATCTGGAAGTCACCGATGAGCTGGCCGAACTGACGCCGCTCGCCGGCATGCTTGCGCATCATCTCGAGCGCACGCTGCGCCATGCCCACCGCCCGGGCGCCAATATGAGCGAGACGAATCTGGAGCACGCTCTGCATGATCAGCTTGAATCCGCCGCCGACCTCGCCGAGCACGGCCGCTTTCGGAATCCGGCAGTCCTCGAAGGTCAGCTCGGCATGGCCATAGCCGCGGTGGCCCATCATCGGCTGCGTGCGCGCGACCTTGAAGCCAGCTGTGCCACGATCGACCAGAAACAGCGTGATGCCGCCCCGGGCGCGCTTCTCCTTGTCGGTCAGCGCCATCAGGATCACGTAATCGGCGATATCGCCGTCGCTGATGAAATGCTTGGTCCCGTTGAGCACCCACTGGTCGCCATCGAGATGAGCGGTCGTGCTGATCGAGGCCGCATCCGAGCCGGCGCCCGGCTCGGTGATCGCCATGGCGCAGATCTTGTCGCCCTTCACCGTCGGCAAGAGATAACGCTCGACCTGGTCGCCCTTGCAGGCCATCAGCATCGGATAGACCTGGCCGAACACGCGGCGGATCAATGCATCGGAGGTCTTGCCGAACTCTTCCTCGACGAGACAATGCTCGACGCAGGACAGCCCGCCGCCACCGATGTCGGCCGGCATGTTCATCGCATACAGGCCGAGCTTCTGTGCCTTGGCCTTGGTGACCGCCAGCACATCGGCCGGCACCGTAGCCGTCCGCTCCACCTCGTCCTCGAGCGGTTGCACCTCCGTCTCCACGAAGCGGCGGACGGTATCGACCAGGAGGCGCGTATCCTCGGGGATTGAAAAATCGATCATCGCGCCACTCCCACCGCCTTGCCGGCGATCATCGCGTCAATGTCGGCAGCGCCGTAGCCGATCTCGCCGAGCACCTCGCGCGTCTGCGCACCCAACCGCTGCGGAACCAGCCGCACCTCCGGTGTCCGGCCGTCATAGCGCGCGGGATGCGCGACCATCCGGATTTGCGCGCCCCCTGCACTCTCGGCGCTCTTGAACACGCCGAGATGTCTAAGCTGGGGATCGGCCTCGAGGTCGCGATAGTCCTGCACCGGCGCGTGCCAGATCCGCGCCGCTTCAAGCAAGGGCAGCCAATCGGCAGTCGACTTCTGTTTCAGGCGCGCCGCGACGATCCGCGTGATCTCCTCGCGCTTCGAGAAACTGTCGGCCTCGCCGAACCGCTGCAACTCTTCGCAGTCGAGCCCTGCCGCGAGCGCCTTGGGCGCTGCCATGGAGATCGCGAGATGGCCATCGGCCGTCGCGTGAATGCCGTAAGGTCCGGGGCTGAACCAGGCGGCGATTCCGGCCGGACCGCGCGGCGTCGGCGACGGCGCGCCATTGAGCCAGGCGGTCAGCGGCTCGACCTGGAGATCGAGGGCGGCCTGATAGAGGTTGACCTCGACGAGCTGCCCCTTCCCCGTCCTGGTCCGGGCAAACAACGCGGCGAGAATGCTCATGGCATAGAGCGAGGCCGCATGCTGATCGACGATCACCGCGCCGACAGCAGTCGGCTCGCCATCGGCGCGCCCGGTCCGCATCGCCAGGCCCGACATGGCCTGGAGCAGCAGGTCCTGGCCGGGACGATCCTTGTAGGGCCCTTCCGAACCAAAGCCGGTTGCAACCGCATAGATCAGGCCTGGATTGATCGATTTCAGCGTCTCGTAGCCGAGGCCGAGCTTGGCCATGGTCCCCGGCCGGAAATTCTCCATCACGACATCGGAGGTCGCCACCAGCTTCTTCACGGCCGCGATGCCGTCGGGATGCTTGAGATCGACCGCGATACTGCGCTTGTTGCGCCCGGTAGCCAGATGATTGACGCTGTCGCCCGCGACGAAATGATTGGCCACCGCCCAGTTGCGCTGAAACGCGCCTTCTATCGGCTCGACCGCAATGACGTCGGCGCCGAGATCGGCGAGCGTCTGTGCGGCCAGCGGGCCTGCGAGATAGTGGTTGAAGCTGAGGATCTTGACGCCGTCGAGCAGGTTCATCCGGTCACACCCGTTTAAGCAGCCGCAATGGACGCGCCGCGCCACGCGAGATCGAACGCCTTGACCAATGCACGCGCAACCGCGTCCTGCGCGGCCGGCAATGGCAGGCGCGGCGGGCGCGGGTCGCCGACCGCAAGCCCCATATGGCCGAGCAGCGCCTTGCTGCCGGCGACATAGGCCTGGCCGCCGACGAATTCGATCACCGGCAGATATTTCAGATAGAGYTGGCGCGCCTCCTTGATGGCACCCTCGTCTGCGACGAGGCTGAAGATGCGCGCCATCTCGGACGGCACGACATTGGAGGCGACGGCGACCCAGCCTTGCGCGCCCTCGACGAAGGATTCGAAGCCGAGGATGCCGCCGAACACGGTCATCCTGTCGCCGCAGAGCCGGATGATGTCGCGCACCCGCGTCACCTCCAGCGTCGACTCCTTGATATAGAGACAATTGTCGATCTCGGCGATGCGCGCCACGAGAGGCGGCTTGAGATCGACGTTGGCGGTCGCCGGATTGTTGTAGACCATGATCGGCAGCGCGATCGCGTCGGCCACCGTCTTGTAGTGATGGACGAGTTCGTCGTCGGTCGGCGTCGAATAGAACGGCGGAATGATCATGACGCCGTCGGCGCCCAGCTTTTCGGCACGGCGGCTGAGGCGAACCACCTCGCGGGTATCCTCCGCTCCGGTGCCGATCAGCACGGGCACGCGCCCCGCGGCCTGGCCGATGACGACCTCCGCCACCAGTGCCTTCTCGTCATCGTCGAGGGACAGGAATTCGCCGGTCGAACCGAGCGGGATCAGCCCATGAATGCCTTCCGCGATCTGCCAGTCGACAAAGGCGCGCAACGCCGCGACATCGACGTCGCCGCCTTGCGTGAACGGGGTGATCATGACGGTGTAGGTGCCGCGAAACGTCTTCATCAGGGAGCTGCCGGGCGATCAAGTTGATTGAGAGGACAACGATCAACTGCGGAATATCCGCAGTATTTTTGCAATCGATTGCGTAACTGGCTCTGCATTGAGCAACACCATCCATTTTTTGGGCTTGATCCATGTGGAAATAGCCCATAGCGTTCTTGCAATCGATTGCAGTCTATCGGCAGGTTTGATGACCGTCACGCTCAAAGATGTGGCACAGGCGGCCCGCGTTTCGGTCAGTACCGCCTCGCGCGCACTGACTGGAACCGGCTTGACCAGCGAGCGCACGCAGCAGCGCCTGACACGTATCGCGCGCGAGCTCGGCTATCGGCCGAACCCCATCGCGCGCGGACTGAAGACCGGACAATCGCGGCTCGTAGCGCTGCTCGTGCACAACCTCACCAACGCCTCGTTCCAGGTGATGGCCGAAGTGGTGCAGGCGCGCCTGAAGGCGCTGAGTTATCAGATGCTTCTGTGTATCGGCGGCGACGATCCGCAGCAGGAGAGCGACACCCTCACCACGCTGGTCGACCATCGCATCGACGGGCTGATCGTCGTCCCCACCGGCAAGAACGGCCCGCAGCTCAAGGCGCTGGCGAAGGATGTTCCGATCGTCTGCCTGGTGCGGCGCGATGACGCAACCGATCTCGAGACCGTGCTCGCCGACGATCCGCAGGGCGCCTATCTCGGCACGCGCCACCTGATCGAGCTCGGCCACAAGCGCATCGGACTGATCGTCGGCCGCCAGGACACGACGTCCGGCCGTGAGCGGCTGTCCGGCTATGTCCGCGCTCTGCGCGAAGCCGGCATCACCAGGGACGACACTTTGATTCATGCCGGCCATTTCGTTCCCGAGACCGGTGCGACGGGCTGCCGCGAGCTGCTGGACCTTTCGCGCCCGCCGAGCGCGATCTTCGTCGCCAACCACGAGGCAACGCTCGGCGCGCTGCGCGTGACGGCGGAGCGGAACATCGCGATCCCCGACGACCTCTCGCTGCTCTGCTACGAGGACATGCCGTGGTTCGAATGGCATCGCCCCGCCATCAGCATCGTCGACAACGGCGCGCGCGATCTCGCCAATCTCGCCGTCGACCGCTTGCTGCATCGCATGGAGGCGAAGGGCAACGGCAATGACGGCGTTCGCGAATATCGCGTCGGCGCCCGGCTGATCAAGCGCGACTCCTGCCGACAGCTCGACGCCCCGGTCTCCACCAGGTCCACGAAGCCCAAATCCGCGTCCAAATCGTCTGCGGCCAAATCGTCTGCGTCCAAGCCCGCGAAGGTCTGATCGATGCCCTATGTCGAAGTGCTAGCCCCGCAAGCCCCAATCCAGCGCAAGGCTGCGCTGGCGAGGTCCGTGACCGACGGCCTGATGTCGTCGTTCGGCGTGACCGCAGATACGGTCACGCTCTATTTCCTGACCATTGCGCCCGACGACTACGCCCATGCCGGCACGATGGGAGCTGGGGACGCCGGACAGCGCATCCTGCTCAAGGTGCACGCGTTTCGCCGCAGCGAGGCCGAGCGCCGCGCCGCCGCCATCGCGCTGACCCGCAGCGTATGCAGCGCCTATGGCGTGCCCGGCGACGACGTCGCGGTCTATTTCCTCGATCGCGACCGCAGCGAGGTCTCACACGATTCCAAGCTCGCCAGCGACTGACGGGAGCCGCACGCCATGGACCGCTTCTACTCCCAAGACCAGAAAGCCCTGCGCGAGACAGCGCGCCGCTTCGCGGAGGCAGAGATCCTCCCGCGCGCCGCCACGATCGACCGCGAGGACCGTTTCGACCGCGCGCTCTACAAGGGCATGGCCGATCTCGGCCTGTTCGGCATCTGCCTGCGCGAGGGCGCTGGAGGCGCAGGTCTCGATGCGGTCGCGGCCTGCATCGCGATGGAGGAGCTGGCGCGATGCTCCGGCGCAGTCGCCAATGCCTTCGCGATCCCTGTCGAGGCGGTACTGTTCTTCGACCATCACGGCACCGATGCGCACAAGGCGCTGATCCCCAAAATTCTCAGCGGCGACATTATTCCCGCGACCGCCGTCTCGGAGCCCGACCACGGCTCCGACGTCGCCGGCATCCGCACCAACGCGGTGCGCGAYGGCAACGGCTGGCGGCTCAACGGCACCAAGGCCTGGGTCACGCTCGGCGGCGTCGCCGATCGCATCATGGTGTTCGCGCGYACCGGCGCGGATGCGGGCCATCGCGCCATCTCCTGCCTGCTGGTCGACGGCGCCCTGCCCGGTATCGCCCGCGGCAAGAACGAAGAGCTTCTCGGCATGCACGGCCTTGAAGACTGCCAGATCACCTTCTCCGACGTGCAGCTGCCGGCGGACAGCGTGATGGGACCGGAGAACCAGGCCTTCAAGATGGCCATGAGCAATTTCAATTTCAGCCGGCTGATGATGGCCTCGATGGCGCTCGGCATGGCGCAGGCCGCCTTCGAGGACGCCACCGCCTATGCCCGCGACCGCAAGCAGTTCGGCCAGGCCATCATCGGCTTCCAGGCGGTTCAGTTCATGCTCGCGGACATGTCGACCGACATCGCCGCCGCACGGCTTCTGATCCATCACGCCGCGCGCCTGCACGATGCTGGCGAGCCGATCGCCAAGGAGGCGGCGCAGGCAAAACTGTTCACGACCGACATGGCGATGAAGCACGTCTCCAACGCGCTCCAGATCCACGGCGGCAACGGCTATTCGCGCGAGTACCGCATCGAGCGGCTGTTCCGCGACGTGCGCCTCGCCCAGATCTACGAGGGCACCAACCAGATCCAGCGGCTGATCATCGCCCGCCAGGTCGAGAAGGAGGCCGCGTGATGCGGGGCGTGCGGTCATGCTGAGCATCATCACCGCGGCAGAGGCCGCAGGCCTGATCCGCGATGCCGACACGCTGATTGTCGGCGGCAATGGCGGCACGGGCGCTGCCGAAGCCATCCTCGATGCGCTGGAGCAACGCKTCCTCGGTAGCCAGGGCCCGCACAATCTGACGCTGATCAACATCACCGGTGTCGGCGCCGTGACCGAGAAGGGCCTCTGCCATCTCGCCCATGAAGGCCTGATCGCGCGCGTGATCGGCGGCAATTTCGGCTTGCAAGTGCCGTTCATGCGCCTCGTCCGCGACGAGCTGATCGACGCCTACAATTTTCCGCAAGGCGTGATGAGCCAGCTCTGCCGCGCCATGGCGGCGAAACATCCCGGCGTGCTCACCCATGTCGGGCTCAACACCTACATGGATCCCCGCCAGGACGGCGGCCGCATGAACAAGCGCACCACCGCGCCGCTGGTCGATTTGCTCGAGCTGCACGGCCAGTCCTGGCTGCTGTACCGCGTCCCCGCTCCGCCCGATGTCGCTATCATCCGCGGCACCTCAGCCGACGAGGACGGCTATATCAGCATGGAGCACGAGGGCACGACGCGCGAGGATCTCTCGATCGCGCAGGCCGTGCACAATGCCGGCGGCACCGTGATCTGCCAGGTCAAGCGGATCGTGAAGCGCGGCTCGATCCATCCGCAGATGGTAAAGATTCCGGGCTTCCTGATCGACCACGTCGTGCTCGAGCCCGATCAGATGCAGACCTACGGCACGGCCTATGATCCGGCGCGCTGCGGCGAAACGCGTGTGCCGGTGGCGATGATCACACCCGATCCGCTGACCGAGCGGCGGGTGATCGCCCGCCGCGCCGCCTTCGAGCTGCGCCCGCGCGACGTCGTCAATCTCGGCGTCGGCATCTCCGCGATGATCCCCAATGTCGCTGCCGAGGAAGGCATTTCGGACCTGATCACGCTGACGGTGGAATCCGGCGTGGTCGGCGGCGTGCCCGGCCATGCGCGCGAATTCGGCACGGCCATCAATCCGCGCGTCATCCTCGACCAGGCCTATCAGTTCGACTTCTACGACGGCGGTGGCCTCTCCTGCGCCTTCCTCTCCTTCGCGGAGGTGGACGAGGCCGGCAACGTCAACGTCACCCGCTTCGGCGATCGCCGTGACGGCTCCGGCGGCTTCATCGACATCACGCAGAACGCCAAGCGATTGATCTTCAGCGGCACCATGACTGGCGGCAAGTTCGACATCGGTGTCGAGAACGGGCGCCTCGCGATCCGGCGCGACGGCGCCTTCCGCAAGTTCGTACCGCAGGTTGGCCAGATCAGCTTCAGTGCCTCGCTCGCCGCGCAGCGCGGCCAGCACGTCAGCTATGTCACCGAGCGCGCCGTGTTCGAATTGGAGAACGGTAGCGTGACCTTGACCGAGATCGCGCCGGGCGCGCGCCTGGAGGAGGACATCCTCGCCCATATGGGCTTTCGGCCGCGCATCAGCCCGCAACTGAAGGACATGGATCCGCGCATCTTCCGCTCCGGGCCCATGGGCATCGCGCAGAGCTTCAAGGCTCTGCCGGCGCGGCCGCGCAAGGTCGCCTGAGGGATTCGGCATGGAGATCAGCGCCCCGATCAATCTTCGTTACGAGGACATCGCGCTCGGCGCGGAGTTCGAGACCGCCATGCACACCGTGACGGAGGCCGATATCGCAGTCTTCGCCGATGTCACGCACGACCATCATCCGCTCCACATCGATGCCGGCTATGCGAAGTCGCGCGGCTTTCCCGCGGTGATCGGCCACGGGCTGTTCGGCCTGTCGCTGATGGAAGGACTGAAGTCGGAGCTGAAGCTGTACGAGGAGACCTCGGTCGCCTCGCTCGGCTGGGACGAGGTGCGGTTCAAGGCGCCGATCGTCGCCGGCGATGTCTTGCGCGTCCGCTTCCGCTTCGTCGAGAAGCGGCCGACCAGGAATCCCGCGCGCGGCATCGTCATCGAGACGCTCGACCTTCTCAACCAGCGCGACGAGGTGGTGACGGCGGCCCGCCACACCTCGCTGATCCTGACCAGGCAGGCCGATCGCGACGCGACGGCGGCCATTTGACGAGACAATGAAAAAGACGTCGGACCGGAGAACGGCTCCTCTGCCACCCACGATTTGATCGGAGTATTCAGATGCGATTTCCCAAGACCTTCTCCGCCTTCGCCCTGCTGATCGGCCTGTCCCAGGCAGTCGGCGCGCAGACCTGTACGCCGAAGGTGCCGGCATCGAGCCTGATCGAGGCACCGAAATGGCAGATGTCGATCAACCCGACGCTGCCGCCGCAGCAATTCGTCGACGACAAGGGCGAGTTGCAGGGCCTCAACGTCGAGCTCGCCCGCGAGATCGCCAAGCGCATCTGCGTCGAGGCGGTGTTCCTGCGCATGGACTTCCCGCCGATGATCCCGGCGCTGCGCTCGGGTCGCTTCGACGCCATCAACACCGGCCTGTTCTGGACCGAGGAGCGCTCGAAGATGCTCTACCTCGTGCCGTACGCGCAGCAGGCGATCAGCATCTACACCGATCCCTCCTCAAGCCTGAAGCTAGAGAAATTCGAGGATCTCGCCGGCCGCGTGGTGGGCGTGGAATCGGCGACCTACACCGAGCGCAAGGCACGTGAGTTCAGCACCGCGATGGAGGCCAAGGGCCTCAAGCCGGTCGAGCTGCGCACCTTCACCACCGTCACCGCCACGTCGGCGGCGCTGCGTGCCGGCCAGCTTGAGGCCGCGCTCAACATCAACGAGACCGCCAACTCGCTCGAACAGAAGGGCATCGCAAAGATCTGGGTCCGCGACATCGCCGGCACCGACATCACCTTCGCCTTCCGCGACAAGCTGCTGGCCCAGGCCGTTGCCGATGCACTCACCGCGATCCGCGCCGACGGCACCTATGACAGGCTGTTCGACAAGTTCGGCATGACCAAGCTGAAGGCCACGACATTCGTGATCCGCGGCGACGGACCGACGAACTGACGGTAGAGACCGCCTACCCGATGTGATCCCCACATCGAGTGGGGATCACACCAGGCTCGACTTGCCGCGGCTGAGCACCTCGCCCGCGCCCTTGTCGCCGACGATCTTGCCGTGCTCGTACACCACGCGGCCGCGGGCAACCGTCGTGACGGGCCAGCCGGTGACGTCAAAGCCCTCCCACGGCGTGTAGTCCGCGCCGTGGTGCAGATCGGCCTGCTGGATCGGCTTCTTCAATTTGGGGTCCCACAGCACGATGTCGGCATCGAAGCCGACACCGATCGAGCCCTTGCGCGGATAGAGGCCGTAGATGCGCGCATGGTTGGTCGCGGTCAGCTCGACGAATTTCTGCAAGCTGATCCGTCCCTTCGACACGCCCTCTGAGAACAGGATCGGCAGCCGCGTCTCGACACCGGGGATGCCGTTCGGTACCCAGCGGAACGAGGTGCGTGAATTCGGCGTCAGCTTGCCCCTGGGATCGTCGTAGCGGAACGGGCAGTGGTCGGACGAGAAGGTCTGGAACACGCCTGACGTGATGCCCTCCCAGATCGCTTGCTGGCTTTCGGCATCGCGCGGCGGCGGCGAGCAGACATATTTCGCGCCTGTGATATCCATGTTCAGGCCCTTCATGTCGTCGGCCGTCAGCGTGATGTATTGCGGACAGGTCTCGGCATGCACCGGCAGGCCGCGCTGCTGCGCCCAGCGCACCTGCTCCATCGCCTCGCGCCCCGAGACGTGCACGATCATGATGGGAACGCCGATCACCTCGGCATGGCTGATGGCGCGATGCGTCGCCTCGCGCTCGACCGCCTGCGGCCGCGAGACGCCGTGATAATAGGGCGCGATATGGCCCTCGCGTTCCAGCTTGGAGGTGAGGAAACGGATGGCGTCGTAGCCCTCGCAATGCACCATCACCAGCGCCTCCTCGCGGCGCGCGACGTCGAAGACCTCGAGCAGCTGCTTGTCGCTGAGCACGAGGTCGTCATAGGTCATGAACACCTTGAACGAGGTGTAGCCGTCCTTGACGAGGGCCGGCAGTTCCTGACCGAGCACGACCGCGGTCGGATCGGAGATGATGAGATGGAAGGCGGTGTCGATGTAGCACTCGCCTTCGGCGAGCTTGCGGTAGTTCTCGACGCAGGTCCGCAGCGAGGTGCCCTTCTCCTGAAGCGCAAAGGGCAGCACCATGGTGTTGCCGCCGGCCGCCGCCGCGCGCGTCGCCGAGGCGAAGTCGTCGGCCATCACCACGTCGGGGCCGGAAGCTTGCGAGATGTGGACGTGGCTATCGATCCCGCCCGGCAGTGCCAGCAGGCCCGTCGCGTCGATCTCGCGCGCCGCGCCCTCGAGATGATCGGCAATGCTGACGATGCGGCCGTCGCGGATGCCGATATCGGCGCGAAATTCGTCGCTGGCCGTCACGATGGTGCCGCCGCGAATGGCGAGATCGAGCTGGGTCACTTGCGTCTCCGTCACTTGATGGCTGGCCTTGTCTGGAATATCCGGCCCCATTCCGCAAGTGCCGCTATGTCCCCCCCGGCGAGGCTCAGGGTTCGCCAAAGCGTGACCGCAACCGAATCCAGCACCGCAATATCCAGTTCCCGCTCGAGCAAGGCCGCAAGCGCCGCGCCGTCGAGATTGGTGCAGAGGATGACGACGGCGTCGGCGCCCTCAGCCGCGACCGCGCGGATCATGCCGGCA
>NZ_JBFUES010000003.1:0-28619 GCF_056403875.1 Bradyrhizobium sp. P2_E8 | reverse complement strand
GGCCGATGCAGGGGATGGCAACCAGCTGGAGTAGCGCAGCTGTAGTCCAACCATAGGCCACCGCCAGGTTGGTGAACACAAAACCCGCAATGCTTGCGGGGATATACATGCAGGCAACCATAAGGCCCACGGCCGTTCCTACCTGCCCGGGTGGTGCGCTTCGCTGGATCAGCGTGTTCGTGTTCGTGTAAATGGTGGCAGTGAAGAAGACGCCGACCAGCATAGTCAACGCCACTTGGGGGAAGACCCCGAGGGGCACCCCGAACATGATGGCTCCGGTCGCCATGAAGCCGGTCAAGCCGATCATGTTGAGACGCTTCTGATCCCAACGATCCGCAACAAGGCCCATCGGAATACTTGCAAGTGCGCCAACTCCAAGGGCGCCGGATACTAGCCCCGTCTGCGCCGGCGTGAAATGCAGAACCTCCTGCAGGAACAGCGGATACAAGCCGAGATACCCATAGACTGCGAACCCGGCTACAGCGATGACGATCATGCAGCAAATGACGTTTCGATTGAATAGCTTGGGTTCATTGGAGTTTGTCGAAGCCGGGGTCTGTGGCAGTTCCGGAATATTGTCGACTGCACCACTTGGAATCCCGATCAGGACCAGCGTAAAGATCCCGGCTCCAAGTCCACCGAAGACCAGCAGGGGGTCACGCCAAGTACCAGTCAATTGTGCAAGATAGGTTCCAAGCACGGGCCCGAGGAAGGCTCCAACTCCATAGCTTGCGTTGAGCGTCCCCACGGCGAATGTCTTTTGCTCGCGAAAGAGGAGACCAACCGCAGTGTACAAAGCGGCAGCTTGGGCACCTTCGCCGAATCCAGACAGGATCCGGTACATAAGCAGGTCTGAGAATCCGATCGCGAGGCCTTGGAGTCCCGTTCCGAGCGAAAAGATAAACAGGCCAAGTTGCATCACAGCTTTGCGCCCTAGTCTGTCGGCGAAGTAGCCCGCCGGGACCGCGGCAAGGCCCATTCCCAGCGTGAAGACCGTCGAGAGGAGTCCGAATTGTGAGGGTGTTAGGTGCAGATCGGCGCGGATGGATTTCAGAAGTATCGGAAAGACCTGCCGATCCATCGCATTGATGACGTATGCGATATCGATGATGAGCAGCATCATCAGCAAACGAGGTCTGCTCAAAACGAACCTCGACGTTGATCTTTGGGCTATGTCGATTGCCGCAAACACCATATTTCCCCCCCCGAAAAAATTCGAGATGCCTCTGTCGGGCACCTTCTATTTAGATAGAGGAGGGCGCGCGGCGCTTGGAAATGCCGTTTCGGCATGGCCGCTATAAGATCTTGCCAGCCACATCATCTCGAGTTCGGCATCGGCGCTATGCCCAGATAGCATTTCCCGATCCGCCGCCAGTTCGGCTAGCTCTTTCTTGGAAGGGACAGTATTGCGTGTTTTACGGTTGCAGCGGGAAGYACGGCTCGACGCCTGAACGTTAAGCTTGCCTGATCTCCCTGAGGCGGCTGGGCGCAGTCAGGCACCCCAGCGACCTTAGGGCGGCAGGTCGACCGGCGATCTCGACTACTTTTGCCCTGTTTTAACTGCTCGACGACGACAGGATCCCGATGAAAGCCGCGTATTACGAAAATCTCGGGCCCGCCCGCGAGGTCATGAAGATTGGACCAATCAGCGATCCCGTCCCAGCGCCAGGGGAGGTTCGTGTTCGCCTGCATGCCTCTGGTGTCAATCCATCGGACGTCAAGGCTCGACTAGGGCGGTTTCGGCGCGGGCCCCACTTCCCCCTGGTCGTGCCACATAGCGATGGTGCCGGCGAGATAGACATGATTGGGGAGGGGGTTGCTCCCGATCGGCTTGGACAACGAGTATGGCTGCATAACGGACAATGGAAGCGTCCTCACGGCACCGCCGCAGAGTACATAGCGTTGGCCAACGAACTGGTCACGCCGCTTCCAAGCAAGCTTTCCTATCAGGAGGGCGCTTGTCTCGGCATACCGCTACTCACCGCCTTTCACGCTGTGACTCTCGACGGCAGTCTTCGAGGCAAGACGATTCTCGTTGCTGGCGGCGCAGGATCGGTTGGGCATTATGCTATCCAGCTTGCCAAAATCGAACAGGCCCGTGTTTTGACAACCGTCAGCTCGTCTGACAAGGCTCGACATGCCGAAAGCGCGGGTGCGGACCATGTCATAGACTACACCAAGGGTAATGTTTCCGAACAGATCAAAGATCTGACCAGCGGTGAGGGCGTCGATCGCATTATCGAGGTCAACATCTCGGCAAACTCCACGCTGCCCATGGATGTCTTGAAGCCATTCGGGACAGTAGTCACATACGGGTCGGACGAAGACTCTGCGTTGCTTCCGGTTCGTCACGCTATTGTCAATAGCATCACCTACAGATTCTTCATCATCTACGAGGTGCCCATCGCGGTTCGATCAAAGGCAATCGCGACCTTACGTCCGCTACTTGAGTACGGCATCCTCCGTCATGCGGTGGCAAAGCGCTTTGCGCTCGAGCAGATCGTGGAGGCTCACGAGGCGATAGAGGGGGGTAAAGTCATGGGAAACGTCGTTGTCGACATCGTTTGAAGCACGAAGTTCACTTGCGAACGCGATGCATTTGCGCGGAAACGCTGAGAAAGATGACGACTGATCACGAGAGTTTCTATCGCGCGACGCATGCGCGATCGCTGGCCGACCCGGTGGGCTTTTGGTCCGAGGCGGCAGAGGAGATCGAGTGGATCCAGCCGCCGAAGACAATCTTCGACCCCGCGCAAGGCGTCTACGGCCGCTGGTTCACCGGGGCCGTCGTCAATACCTGCTACAACGCGCTGGACCGCCACGTCGAACGCGGCCGTGCCGAGCAGGTCGCGCTGATCCATGATTCGCCGCTGACCAATTCGGTGAACAAATTCACCTATGCCGAGCTGCTGGCCGAGGTGCAGGCGCTCGCTGCCATCATGCAGGATTTTGGCGTCGCCAAGGGTGACCGCGTCATCCTCTACATGCCGATGGTGCCGGAGGCGGTGGTTGCGATGCTCGCCTGCGCGCGTATCGGCGCGGTGCATTCCGTCGTGTTCGGCGGCTTTGCCGCCAAGGAACTCGCAACCCGCATCGACGATGCCCGGCCGAAGCTCATTCTGTCCGCTAGCTGCGGCATCGAGCCCGGCCGTATCGTGCACTACAAGCCACTGCTCGACGAGGCGATCAGGCTTGCCGGCAGCAAGCCAAAGGCCTGCATCGTGCTGCAACGCCCGCAGCTCACCTGCGACCTGACGCCCGGTCGCGACCACGATTGGGCGAGCCTGCGCCGCAAGGCGATGAACGACGGCAAGAAGGCGCCTTGCGTTCCGGTCGCTGCCACCGATCCGCTCTACATCCTCTACACCTCGGGCACCACTGGCATTCCCAAAGGCGTGGTGCGCGACAATGGTGGCCATCTGGTCGCGTTGAAATGGTCGATGTTCAACGTCTACGGCGTCAAGCCTGGCGAGGTCTGGTGGTGCGGCTCTGACATCGGCTGGGTGGTCGGCCACAGCTACATCGTCTACGGCCCGCTGCTGCATGGCGCGACCTCGATCATGTATGAGGGCAAGCCGGTCGGCACGCCGGATGCCGGTGCGTTCTGGCGCGTCATCGGCGAGCACAAGGCGGTGGCGCTGTTCACCGCGCCGACCGCGTTCCGTGCGATCCGCAAGGAGGACCCGGAAGGCAAGTTCATCCGGCAATACGACCTCTCGACATTCCGCACGCTGTTCCTCGCCGGCGAACGCGCCGACCCGCCGACGGTGGAATGGGCTGAGCAGCAGCTGAAGGTGCCGGTGATCGACCATTGGTGGCAGACCGAGACCGGCTGGTGCATCGCCGGCAATCCGGTTGGCTTAGGCCAGCTGCCGGTCAAGCACGGCTCGCCGACGGTGCCGATGCCGGGCTATCAGGTCGACATCGTCGACGAAGCGGCAAAGCCCGTCGGTCCGAACACGATGGGCTCGATCGTCATCAAGCTGCCGATGCCGCCGGGCTGCCTGCCGACGCTGTGGAATCAGGATGCGCGCTTCAAGGAAGCCTATCTGACCGAATTCCCCGGCTATTACAAAACCTCGGACGCCGGCTACAAGGACGAGGACGGCTATGTCTGGGTGATGGGACGGACCGACGACATCATCAACGTCGCCGGCCATCGCCTGTCCACCGGCGGCATGGAGGAGATCCTGGCCGCGCATCCCGACGTCGCCGAATGCGCCGTGCTCGGCATCAAGGACGCGATCAAGGGCGAGGTGCCCTGCGGCTTCCTGGTGCTCAAGGCCGGCGTGAACCGCGCGCCCGTCGAGATCGAGAAGGAGATCATCGCGCTGGTGCGCGACAAGCTCGGCCCGGTCGCCGCCTTCAAGCTCGCCATCACCGTCGGTCGCCTGCCCAAGACGCGCTCCGGCAAGATCCTGCGCGGCACCATCAAGAAGATTGCCGACGGCGAATCCTGGACCATGCCGGCGACGATCGAGGACCCCAAGGTGCTGGACGAGATCGGCGAGGCGCTGGCATCCCGAACGATCTGCTAGAAATCGGTCAACTAGGCCAGTTGCAGCTTGGAAGCTCTGACATCGTACCGTCCTCGCTAGTTTGTTGAGCGCGCAAGCTGCAGGCTGATTGGCATAAGCAAGATGGACCCTAGTCCTATGCTGCTTCCCGTGATCTTGTCGACCAGCAGTCCCACTGCGGCTACGAGGCGCGCGCAGCACGCCGACCGCTCAGAAAGGGTGGGGCAACGCGGTTAAAGAATGGACGGGTGGACATGGGGTGGATGTTGTATATGACTTCGCCGGCGGAGCGGTTGCTTCCGATTGCCTGCAGTTATTGGCAGACAGCGACACCTTGATGTTCGGTGCTCTTGGCCCGATAGCATTCTCCAACCGGGAGCTGGAGGATACGATTTCCAAAAATCAATCAATAAATGGCTTTTCACTTCTTCCGCTGCTGACGCTCGACGGGCTCCGTACAGATCTCACCCAACTCTTCAAACTCGCATCAACAGGCGAACTGAACGTGCTCGTCGGCCAAATCGTTCCTTTGAATAGAGCTTCAGAAGCCTACTCCAAGTTGGAGAGCCGATCATCGAGTGGAAAAATCGTCTTAGTTCCCTAAGCGCTCACGTCCCCGAATAAGCCTCCCTTCGAGATAGCCGCGGGACGGCCATCCCTCGGCAATTCGATCTCTCGTAAAATTGCAGGTCTCGGATGTCGCGAGAGGCCCTTGGCTCGGACGTGACTTTCGGACATGGGGCGAGGGGCTTGCGGTCACTGCTGTCGTGCTCGCTTCTCAGGAGAGATTTATCCACCATCGCAAGCGCAATTAGCCCTGACGATCTCCATCGCCCGAAGCGCACTTGCGAGCATCATTTTGCCACGCAGTTCCCTCACTAAAAAAGTTAACTGACAACTTCGTGTCCTGTCTGGCAGAGCCGCCGAATCAGCTCTATGGGGGATATCGGCGTGCGCCCAAGCCGAGATCGCATCGGCGTTGCCGAGCATTGTCGAGCCGGGTGTTCGGATAGAGAAGGACGGATCCTTCACGAGTTCTGCGCGGCCACGAGATTGCATCGCAAGAACGCGACCCGCGCGCTGTCAGCTGAGCGTTTGTCGGTCTCGGCCAGGCGACGGCGGTGCTGCTTTCGCTATTCACTGGATGGCGCTGACGGCTCTGCACCAAGCGGCTGTTCGCGAGCTGCTCCTGCTCCCGCGCGCGAACGGCACGGCGGATTGAATCTTTCTGCTGACGACCGGGCGTTAGTTTCGAACTAGCCATGGCTCCTAAATCGATGTAGCGGCATGTGTGCGTCGGGTGAGTTAAGCTGCGCGATTTTAAAATCGCTCTATGTCTTCTGAGAGGGAACTACCTCTCGTCTCAGCGTAGCCTTGACTCCGCCGCGGGTTCTCCAGAGTGCGACTAGTATCCGCCGAGGAGCAAGGATCTGCGGGATTGGCTCGTCGTGTTGCGGCTCATCGCGCCGCTCACACTTCCAATGACCCGCGGGGCCGGTATTCGCGGCCTTTATCGTCGCATAGTTCCGGGGCTCACCGGGCGTCGATCAAGACGTGTAGCTCCCGGTTATGAGAGCCATAGAATGGTTCGATTGCAGTCTAACCGCGACCAGCGCATTCTGGCATCTTCGCGGCCCTGATGCGACGGTCATGCACTCGGCCGAAGAAGAGGGAGGAAGTCATGATTTTAATTACGTCTGCGGCCGGACAGACCGGCACGCGGATTATCTCGCACTTGGTGCAGCGCAACGTCCAGGTCCGCGGGCTGGTCACTAATCCCCAATCAGCACGCAAGATCGAGGCTCTCGGAGCAGAGGCTGTACTTGGAGATCTACGTGATCAGAGTTCGCTGGACCTAGCAATGTCCGGCGTAGAGAAGATCTATCACATTGCCCCGACACTCACCGTCAACGAGCACGAGATGGGAAGAACGATCCTGGCGGCGGCGATCAGGTCCGGCGTCAAACGTTTCGTTCTACACGGGGTTATCGCGCCCTATCTTCAACACATCAACTACCATTGGGCGAAAGAGCTAATTCAGTTTGATCTATACCGCTCGGGGCTTGATTATACGATCTTGCTTCCGACAAATTTCATGCAAAACATTTCTTGGACTTGGCCGCGCATTGTGAAAGAGGGAAGATGGGAGCTTCCGTACTCAACGACCAAGCAGTTGACATGGGTGGACATCGATGACCTCGCCGAGGCAGCTGCAAACGTGCTCACGGAGCCTGGTCACGAGTATGGCACCTACGAACTTGCCGGGACAGATGCCTTCCTGAGCCGCTCGGAGATTGCCATCCTCATGAGCGAGGCTCTGGGGAAAGAAGTGATCGCAGTAAAATCGGGGGCTGATGAGTATCTTGAGCGAGCGCGAAAGCAGCCGTTCYTTGCGCGTATGTCCGATGATGAGTTGAGCCAAATTAGAGCGATGTTCACGGACTATGACACTTATGGGATGCCGGCCGGCAACTCGAAGGTGCTCTCGATGTTACTGGGTAGACCGGCTGCCAGCTACAGGCAATTTCTAGGTAAGTTAGTGGAAAGCGCTGCGAGCAATCAAAGGTCGCGATTGATCACGGACTACAGTGCCGCCGTTGTATGAAGTGCATGAACGGCCTCCTTAGAACTTATTCAGCAAGGTTATGGCTGCAATAAACAAACGGATCTGGAACTAGCGCCAAAGGCAGCTCAAGATGTCCGTCGAAAAGGCGGCCTAGATCGCCAAGCAATCAAATTATCGGAGGGAGTAGTGCTCGTGGACTGGCGCACGCTAAGCAACGGATTTCCGATCCTGACCGAGGCGGCGCGCCGTTTTAAGCGGGTCAGCGAAGTGCGAATCCGGGGCGCTTGGTGGAGAGTGCGCGATACCGGCGGCGGTGGGCTTCCTCTTGTGCTGCTGCCCGGTAGCTTGGGTACCGCGGAGATCTTTTCTTACCAGATCGTAGGGCTATCCGACCGCTACCGATGTCTGGCCGTAGACTATCCCGATCGCCCCTCTCCCGATCTTGCCCGCGATCTCGTCGAGTTGCTCGTTGAACTGGACGTCGCTAGGGCGTCGATTCTAGGAGCTTCTCTCGCCGGATACTGGCTCCAGTTCATCCAGGACTGGAGCCGTATCGATCGCTTAGTACTCGCGAGCACGTTCTGCGATTCGGAGGAGCTCCGGCATCACCCGTTGTTCGATATTGAGCGACTCCAGTTGCAAAGTGGCCATCACGTGAAAACCGAGTGGTTGCGGCGGTTAGATGCTCAGCCCCGCAGCCTGCTGCGCGACATTCAAATCGGTCTGCTGCGAGATGGTCAAGACGGCGAACAGCTTCGCAAGCGCCTGTTGGCGGCGGCGACTGCCAAACCAGCGCCTACGATTGAGATCGAAGAGGAGCGCATTGGCCTCATAGGGTGCGAGGATGATCCGCTGCTCTTTCCGCGGACGCGTGGCTTGCTGTTCAATCGATATTCGAAGGCGCAGCGACTTTGTCTCTCCATTGGGGGGCACTATCCGCACGTAACGCAATTCGAGCGCTACAACGGCTTTCTGACAAGAATGCTCTCATCCAGCTAACCGACGAGGCTCCCATGCGCGAATCGATAATGCTCCCTTTGGTTGCGTCCTTGCTGGCCTGGACTAGCACAGCGCTCGCCGGTGACTTTACTTTTAGAATAGGAGCTGGGCATCCGAGATCGCTGACTTACGTCGGCGTTGCCGACGACTACTTCGTGCCCGAGGTAGTCAAAAGAGCCAAGGAGGCAGGCCACAATGTCAGGTTCGTGAAGGCTTATGCGGGAACCGTGGCGAAGCTCGACGGAATCGTCGAAGCTGTTCAAAAAGGCACACTCGATATCGGGCTTGCTGCCGTTAGCTTCGATACCGAACGGGCGGCACTTTTCAATTTCTCTTACAATGTGCCTTTCACGAGTCCAGACCAACTCCTCCAACAGCGCGTCGCGACTCGGATGCTAAAGGAAGTGCCAGCGCTGCGGGAAAGCCTCGCACGATACCACATCTATCCATTGAATCTCTCCGCCTACGAGGACTACGGAATTGTGACCAAGGCCGAAGTCAAAACGTTAGCTGATCTGAAAGGAAGGAAGCTTGGTGTCTCAACATCGAATGCAGCTTGGGCTGCGGCGGCAGGTGCTACGCCGGTAACAATACCGATCGGCGAGTTCTATACTTCCATTCAGAATGGATTGGTTGACGGCGGCATCTTCTTTGCCTCAGGTCTAGACAGCTTCAAACTAAGCGAAGTCGCGAAGTGCTTTCTGAAGACCGGGCGTGGATCGATTATCGGGACTGCCACATACATGAACCTCGATTTGCGAAAGCGTCTACCCGAAGATCTAATCGGGATCATTGACGAAGTTGCTGAGGAAGCTGCGGTCAAAACCAGTGAAGAATCCCTGCGGCGCGAAAAGGCTGCCGAAGCGCAAGCATCATCGCTTGGTGTAAAGATCGTGACGCTAAGTGCGAAGGACCAGAAGGATTGGGCGCTCGCTTTGAAGTCGGCGCCAGCCGAGGAAGCGAGGAGACTCGACCAAAAAGGTCTGCCAGGCACCGAGGTCTTCAAGGCATACATACGACTTCTGAAGGAAGAAGGGTACACGATGCCCGTAGATTATCCTCTTTGAACGCAGCAATGCAGGAGCGAGAGAGAACTATGTCGTCCAGCGCTACTCGAACGACGACCACCCCGTCAGCGCCTTTCTCCGTCGCTGATGCGATTGTAGCGTTGAGCCGACCGCTCGAACGGCTCTCCCTCGTCATTCTCTATGTGGCAGTTGGCATCGTTGTATTCGATGCGGTTCTTGTTATGGCCGATGTTTTGGGGCGTGTTCTATTCGCGCACCCAATATTGGGAACGGTGGAGCTGGTGCGCAATACGGTAGTGCTGATCATTTTTTGCCAGGCACCTGCTACGATCATGGAAGGTCGTATGTTACGCGTTTCGGCGTTGCTCGTCAGGCTTCCCCAGAATGGTAAGCGTGTAGTTGAAGGGCTGACTTGCGTGCTTGGTGTTATCTTGTTTGCCGCTCTTGTCGCCGACATGTGGCAGCCCATGATCACTGCGTGGCAAATTCACGAGATGGATGGCACGATCAATCTCAAGATGCCGCTTGCACCCGTACGAACTGCGCTCATCTTCCTTTGGTCTTATACGGCGATGATCCTGGTGTACGCGCTCGTGCGCACCATTCTTGGTCTGGAGACGAGCGTTCCAGTCGACGGCATATCGCACTGAGGCAGATACAATGCAAGCTTTTGTCATCCCTGGCTCCATCGCATCCGCAATCGTTCTTGGCGCTTTCGGAGTTCCGCTTGCCTATGCGATGGGAATTACGGGTATCATAGCAATCTTGATGACTTCCAATCTGGAAACGGCATTGGGTCTGGCCGGCGATACTGCATTTACTTCCATGCGGGAATATCTGTTGGTCGTTATTCCACTTTTTGACGGCATGGGCTTCATCGTAGCGCGCAGCGGCGCGGCCGAGGACTTGTTCGCTTGGGTCAATCGAGCGCTTAGGCACATTCCGGGCAAGTTTGCGGTGGCGACCGTTATTGGTAATGCAATTTTTGCGACCGTCACTGGCATCGCTGCGGTGGCTGCAGTCACCTTCAGCAGGATCGCGTACCCGCAGATGCGTCGATACCGCTATGACGCGCGTTTTGCGTTCGGCTGCGTGGCTGGAAGCTCGGTGCTCGGCCTCTTGCTACCTCCAGGAATTCTCCTCATAATTTGGGCGCTAATCACGGAGCAATCGGTCGGAAGGCTTTTCAAAGGCGCAATCGTGCCAGGGCTCATCCTTGCAACAGCTTACTCCCTCTATTGCGTTGGCCGAGCGGTGCTCGACCCCAAGGCCGTTCCCGACGTGGATCCGAGCGATCGTGCCGACGAGCGGCCGGAAGCGGACCGCAATTCGCCTCGTGTCGGCATTTTAGGTATCGCTGCTCTTATGCTGACCGTCCTCGGTGGAATTTGGGGCGGCTTCTTTACCCCGACCGAAGCATCCGCGTTCGGACTTGCAGGTGCCGTTGTCCTCGGGCTCGCCAAAGGAATGACCGTCCGACAAATAATAGTGACCCTGCTCGATTCTGGCAAAATGACGGCACCCCTTCTGCTGCTTCTGATTGCCGCGCAGATTTTCTCGCGCATGCTCGCTTATGAGGGCGTCACGGACACGATTGAGGAGTTGCTAAAGACGGCAAACTTAGGTGCCGGTGGCACCTTCGTTATCATGATCTTAGTCTGGCTCGTGTTGGGATCGATGCTGGACTCGATTTCTATCATGCTGCTCACCGCTCCTATTTTCTGGCCTATAGCCAAGAGCCTAGGAGTTGACCAGATTGGCTTCACCATTGCCGCGATCTTATTCATCGAAGCTGGGTTGCTGCATCCGCCGTTCGGTACAGCTGTATACCTGGTCAAAGCAAGCATTTCCKAGAAGGGTGTAACGCTTGCGGACGGGTTCTGGGGCACGCTGCCCTTCTGTTTTATCCTGCTGTGTGTCGCGGTGCTTATAGCGATCTTTCCTGGCATCGCGAGCGCGCTCGCGTATGCTTGGTAGGTGCCCTCGTATAGACCTACGAGTTCGGGATAGCAGTGTGCCACTCGCCGACTTCAATCTTTCGGCGAGCCTCCTTTATTATCTCGTGGCTGAAGAGTTTCGCCGCGGGCGTTTCGTGGCGATCGCGGTGAGTGGCGATCGTCCAGGAAATGCCGAGCCTTTCTATGGGCGAAGCGGTGATGCGATTTTCTCGCAGAGGGATATCAATCGCGCAGTACGGAAACACTGAGTAACATCCTGTTGTGTCGATGAGATCCATCGCCATTTGAAGAGTTTCGACTTCAATCTTAGCGTCCACCAGCATATCCAGCCGTTGCAGAGCGCGGTCTACAATCGTACGTAAGCTATTCGGCGGCGCCGTCAGAACCATTGGTAGGGTAGGCAATATGCTTACTGCCACGGGCTTGGCCATCGACAATTGAGCCCTCCTGGGGCCGATCAAAAACAAAGTCTCCGAAGCCACACGCTGCGTCCGAAACGGCTCGAGGTCTTCCTGGCTCGACAGAATCGCCAGATCGATCGCGCCATTCATCAAGGTGTCTCGGACCGAACGCGAGGTACCTTCGTGAATGTGGAACCGTACGTCAGGATACTTCTCTATGAAATGAACAAGCGCTGGTGTGACTAAAAACCGGCGCAAGGAAGATGGCGTTCCTATTCTAAGTTCTCCCCTCGGCTTGGTGCTTTCGGAGGCGACGTCGAGACGTATGCGTTCAGCCTCCCTAAGGAGAGCTTCTGCCTGAGGACGCAAGCGGAGGCCTGCCTCGCTCAGCACCATCCCGCGCGAGTGACGTTCGAAGAGAACGACGCCTAGGTCATCCTCCAACAACTTGATCTGTCGGCTGAGGGCGGGCTGCGAAATTCGAGAAGAATACGCCGCGTCGCTCAGACTGGCGGCCGCACAGACCTTCAAGAAGTACTCGAGTTGCTTCATTTCCATCCGTGAACGATATCAGATTTTTCTATTGAGGCGATAGACGCTGAGGGGCTGCTGAGGGGTGATCTTGGCCTCTATACTTATAGGCGCAACCAATCGAGGAGCGGCTCGCCGCCTCAACCACGGAGAAGCACGAATGTCGACTGCAACAATATCGCGAGGCACACAACCAAAAACAACTACCATCACCCCAGACGAAATGGAAAAGCGCATCGCACGATTTAAGTCGCTGCGGCCGCAAAGCGAATACTACGACAAGGGGCAGGGGATTCCCGGCGAAGCCTACGAAATGGTTACTGCCAAAACCCTTTACACCTTGATGGCACCATCGGCGAAAGCCGGCCCGATGTCCGCGACACCAGCGATTGTTGCGGACGACAAGCTCAGCGTGATCATTGCTGAATGTCCTCCAGGCGACAAGCCGATGTTGCATGCGCACTTCTATACGACCGAGCACTTCTTTTGTCTGAAGGGGAGGTTCAAAGTGAGGTGGGGCGACCAGGGCGAAAACGAGACGGTTATCGAGCCATTCGACATGATCGCGGTCCCCAAGGCAGTTTGCCGAGATTTTACGAACATCGGCGACGAAACAGCGTACCTGCTTGTGCTGATCACTGGTGGCTCGGAACAGGACTACAACGACATCGGGTTTGCTCCATCGGAGTCTCAAAAATTCAAAGACACCTTTGGTCCGGAGGTCGCGGGGAGAATGGAGACGATCGGCTTCTCATTCCTGGAGGAAAAGGCTCATTGAAGAGCTGCAGTATGATTGGCCGAGGGCCAATATTGGCGCTCGGCCGCTCGGACAACAACATGTAATTCGGATGTAGGCGAAAGAGCGCTTCCGCGTTCTGTACACCTGGTGGGCGTTAATCGCGTGCGAGTTGACATCGCACCATAGATTGACCGCGAGTGCGGCTGACCACAGCTCTGACGATAACGTGAAAGAAGCAGCGAACGAGAGACGCTTTGACAAAGCCTAGCGCGCACTTGTGGCCGCGCGGTCGGTGAGTGTGTATCAACTTCGTGTAGGGTGCCACCAGCGGCATCTCCGGTTCCTTGCGTCGGTGTTGGGTAGGACGCAGCTCGGCTCCCCGTGACATGGGCCACTACGCGCCACCAGAATTGCCCTGGCTTGGTAGCTAGTGTCCTGAACCAGAAGTTCGTGACATTGGGTCGTGTTTTGCCGGGGCATTGTATCGGCAGAAGCGTTCGATGGAAGCAAGGATGTCATCGGCGGACTTCGTCCATCGGAACGGTTTTGGGTCGGCGTTGTGTCGATCGATGAACGAAGTGATGTCAGCCCTGAGCGCTGCGACGCTGCGATAGATGCCGCGCCTGATCTTCTTGTCGGGGAGGAGCGCGAAGAAGCGCTCGACCTGGTTGAGCCATGACGAACTGGTCGGTGTCAGGTGCACGTGCCAACGCGGCCTTTTGGCCAGCCATTTTCGGATCAAGGGGGTCTTGTGCGTGGCGTAATTGTCCATGACGAGATGAACGTCGAGTTCACGCGGCACGTCAGCCTCGATCTCGTCGAGGAACTTGCGGTGCGGATTCCGACGAAGTCGCCCAGGCGTACCGATGTGAAGTCGCCCGTGGATTCCGAGACGATGTCGCCCACCTTTCCGATTTGATCTCGCCCAGCGGCGAGGCGTTCTGGCCGGCTGGTTCTCTGGCATCGGTCAAGCCGCGTGGTCAATCTGGAATCGCGACTTCAACCTGTTTTTCTTCTTCTGCGGTTGCTGTGGGCATGTGGGCAACGCGATTGCGTTGTCCAAGCGCAGCGGCATGTCCACAGCGCCACGGGCTCAAGTCTTTCGGGCGGATTGCCGGGTTCGGCGCAGGCTCTCACCGGTGAGGTCGAGCCGATGGGCATTGTGGACGAGGCGATCGAGCACGGCGTCGGCATAGGTGGGATCTCCAATGAGCAGATGCCACTGGTCCACGGGGAGCTGGCTGGTGACGATGGTGGAGCGATGACCGTAGCGATCTTCGAGGATTTCCAGGAGGTCGTGACGGGCACCGGCGTCGAGCGGCTCGAGTCCCCAATCATCGAGGATCAGCAGATCGACACGGCCAAGGCCGCGCAACAGCCGTGGATGGCGGCCGTCGCCGCGGGCGAGCGCCAGATCGTCGAACAGTCGCGGGACGCGCTGATAGAGCACGGAGCGATTGTCGCGACAGGCCTTGTGGCCGAGCGCCGAGGCGAGCCAACTCTTGCCGACGCCGGCCGGGCCGCAGATCAGGAGATTGACGTGGTCGTCGATCCAGCGGCCCTCGACAAGCTTAGCGAACAGCGGGCGGTCGAGACCGCGCGGGGCGCGGTAGTCGATGTCCTCGACGCACGCCTGCTGGCGCAGCTTGGCGTAACGCAGGCGAGTGGCGAGCCGTTTGTCGTGCCGCAGCGAGGCTTCACGTTCGAGCAGCAGCGCAAGCCATTCGGTGTGACCGAGGCTTGCGGCCTCACCGGTGGCTTCGATGTCGGCGAAGGCCTTGGCCATGCCGTGGAGGCCGAGGGCGTTGAGGCGGTCGAGGGTCGGATGGGTGAGCAAGGGATGATCTCCTAATTGTAGTAGCGCGGTCCGCGGATGTTGGCATGCAGGATCGGCGCATCGTCCGCGGAACGCTGGTGAGCAGAACGCCGATCGAGATTGTTGGCGAGGATCGACTTGACCGAACCATAGGTGCGCGCGCCGATGTCGATTGCCCGCGCAGCCGCGGCGTCCAGCCGTTCGCGCCCATAGGAGGCGGCGAGCCTGAGGATGCCGAGGCAGGCGCGGAAGCCTTGCTCGGGGTGCGAGCGCTCGTCGAGAATGAGGTCGCACAACGCGCTGGTCGCCGGCCCGATCGCGGCGGCGTCCTGGCGGATACGCGCGATGGTCCAGCCGGCGTAGCGCCGATGGCTGGAGGCCATGTGCTCCGGCACGGTGGTGTGTTTGTGATTGCCGCTCATGCGCTGATGCGCGGCGATCCGCTCGCCCTTGTGGAAGATCTCGACGGTACGGGCCGTGAACCGCACCTCGACCTCGGCGCGGGCGAAGCGATGCGGAACGCTGTAGTAATGCTTCTCCACCTCGACGTGGTAATCGAGACTGACGCGGCGGATCCGCCACTCGGCGAGGACATAGGGGGACGCCGGCAATGGCTTGAGCGCCGGCCGGTCGACCTCCTCGAGCAACCGGCGGCGTGTCACGCCGAGCCGCCGGATCGGCCGTTCCTCATTCAGCCTCGTGAGCAGTTCGCCGATCGCCGCATTGACCTCGGCCAGGCTGTAGAAGGTGCGATGGCGCAGGCGGCCGAGCAGCCAGCGCTCGACGATGAGGACGGCCTGCTCGACCTTGGCCTTGTCGCGCGGCTTGCGCGGCCGCGCCGGCAAGATGGCGGTGCCGTAATGCGCCGCCATCTCCGCGTAGGTACGATTGATCTGCGGGTCGTACAGGCTCGCCTTAATGACCGCGACCTTGGTGTTGTCGGGCACCACCAGCGCCGGTATGCCGCCGATCGCCGCGAAGGCGCCAACATGGGCGCTGATCCAGTCGGCGAGCCCCTGCGTCCACGTCGCCTGCGCGTAGGTGAAGCTCGATGCGCCGAGCACGGCGACGAAGATCTGCGCCGTTCTGCGCTCACCGGTCAGGCGGTCGACCACCACCGGCACGCCATCGCCGGCATAGTCGACGAACAACTTGTCGCCGGCCGCATGGGCCTGGCGCATCGTCACCGACAGGCGGCCCTCCCAGGCGCGGTAGAGCTCACAGAAGCGCGAGTACCGGTATCCGCCGGGCTCGGTGGCGATATATTCCTCCCACAGGATCGACAGCGTCACGTGCTTGCGTTTGAGCTCGCGGTGYACGGTCGCCCAGTCGGGCTCGGCGATGCGGCGGTGACCCTGACGGTTGCCATTGCCGGTCTTCGCGAACAGGCGAAGTTCCAGAACCGTGTCGGTGACGTCGTCTGGCAACGGCCAGCTCAAGCCCGCGGCCTCGAACCGCCGGAGCGCCAGGCGCACCGTCGAGGGCGCCGCGCCCACCCGTCGCGCAATCTCGCGGCTCGGCAGCCCGGCCGCCTTCATTCTGATCACATCGCGCACACGGCGCATCGCAAGCCTCTCCGTCGGCATCCAGGGTCCCCTTCGCAAAGCCGAAAGAGTTGACCCTATGGGAGCCAGAAGAGGCCTCGTCACCCGGGCGASATCATYCCGGAATGGTGGGCGACATCATTTCGGAACGGGTGGGCGACTTCAAATCGGAATGGTGGGCGAGATCATCTCGGAATCCTGGGCGACATCGATCGGAATCCGCAACTTGCGGAACTCAGCAGCACGGTGGCGTCCATAGCACTTGCCGATGACCCATCCGCTCGCAATGTCGAGGGCGGCGAACAGCGATGTGGTGCCGTGCCTCGTGTAGTCATGGCTTCTTCGGGCCGGCTGGCCGGGCCGCATCGGCAGCAGCGGCTGACTGCGATCCAGCGCCTGGATTTGGGACTTCTCATCCACACATAGAACGATGGCGTGCTCCGGTGGCGAGACGTAGGGGCCCACAACGTCGCGCACCTTGGCCACGAAGTTTGGATCGGTCGAGAGCTTGAACGTCTCCATCCGGTGCGGCTGGAGCCCGAAGGCGCGCCAGATGCGTTGCACCGTCGACACCGACAGGCCGCTCGCCTTCGCCATGTCGCGGGAACTCCAATGGGTGGCGTTCTCGGGGCAACTCTCCAACGTCCTCACGATCACGGCTTCGATGCGAGCATCGTCAACCGTACGTGGCGCCCCGGAGCGCGGCTCGTCATGCAGCCCGTCCACGCGCCGCTCCACGAAACGCCGCCGCCACTTGCCTACCGTCGATCGGTCCAGGCCCAGCTTGGCCGCCACTTCCTTGTTCTGACCGCCTTCCGCGCAGGTCAGCACGATCCGGGCTCTCAGGGCCAGCGCCTGCGCCGTCTTCCGCCGCATCGTCAGCGACCTCAGTTCGGCACGCTCTTCATCGCTCAATGTCAGGGAGGCAAGTTGCTGGACCGCCATCAGATCCTCCGTCGCTGCTACAGCCTCCATCCTTGCCACAGCGACACGAATCTACTGCGAATCTATGATTGCGAACTTGTGACTCGGGACACTAGAGAACAAGTTGTTTGCGGCCTGGAGCTGCTTCGCTGGTCCTAGCGATAGCAGCGCTAGGTAACCAGGGCAGCCGGCAAGGGACTCAAGCGGCAGGCGCGCGCGGATCCCATAGCTTCCTACCGCCAAAGTCCTTCTCGTAGCCTTTTCCCTTCGGATAGGTGACCAGCTCCATGTATAGGCCCCAAGGGGTGCGGAAATAGCACCAGGTCTCCCCCGCGCTTGGCCCGGCAATCATCGGTGTCTTCTCGAATAATTGAACGCCATGAGCGCGCAAGTGAGCGAGGGCATAGGCCTAGCATTCCGCGTTCTCGACTGGGCGGCGGTTCGCGAACTTGTAGGCGGGCGCGGTGCTCGTGATTGATGATCGTTGCTGCCACATGACCTCTGAGCCGAACTATTGGGGCGCCCGTTCTGGCGAGACGATCCCGGTCAGGGCGCGTGAGCCAGCCGAGTGAGCTTGGCCGGCATGCAGCGTGTAAGCTCGTTTATCGCAACGCGAACTCTCGAGGGGGCATGTGTGGCCTGCGGCCAGACGGCGTAGACAGGATTCCCCAGCGCTTGGTGACCATCGAACACCCTCACGAGCTTACCCGATTGCAGCCGGCTATCGACTAGCCAGGTCGGAAGGCAAGCGAGGCCGGCGCCGTCCACCGCAGCCTCGGCTACTGCCTCCAGATCGTCCAACCGAATCCGGCCGCCAACGGCAAGTTCAATCACATCGCCCTGGTTGGTGGCGAACCGCCAAGGCTCGGCTCGCCCACCACGACGAGCGTAGGGCAGGCAATTGTGCCTTGATAAATCGCCTAGCTCCGAGGGGCTGCCTCGCATCGCAAGGTAATCTGGCCCTCCGCAAACCACCATTTCGAATGTGTCCAGCCTGCGGGCGATCAATCCAGCACGGTAAGGCAAAGCTCCAATCCGCACCGCCAAGTCGATCCGTTCCTCAACGAGATCTACCAGTTGGTCGGCTAATCGGAGATCAAGCTCCGTGGAAGGATGCCGCCGGGTCAGGCCGACAAGAATAGGCGCGACGCAGAGCCGACCCAGCAACACCGGAGCGCTAACTCTGAGCACCCCTGTTGACGAGCGATCGCTGCCGGACAACGTCGCTTCGGCCGCTTCGATCTCTGCCACAATGCGCTGGCATCGCTCGTAGAAGCTCTGGCCCTCGTCGGTCAGGCTTTGCGCGCGGGTTGTACGGTTAAAGAGGCGGACGCCGAGTCGCGCTTCCAGGCGCGTGATCGTCTTGCCGACCGCAGATCTAGTGAGACCGAGTTGCTCCGATGCGCGCGCGAGGCTGCCGCAATCCGCGACCTTCACGAAGACGGAAATGCCGCTCGAACGATCGACCATGTTGCCTCTGTAGAAGATCTCTCGCCATTGAACGGACAAATGACCACCAATGCGCACAGATACTTACCTATATAGTCGCCTTCGGAGTGTGCGGTAGGTTGGAGGGCGTGATGAGGATTTGGCAGGTTCTAGGGCCTGGACGCGATTGTGTGAAGCTTGCGGAGGTCCCCCGGCCCTCACCGGGGCTTGGGGATGTATTGGTGCGCGTTAATCAACTATCGGGATCGCCTCTCGATCGACAACAATGGCTATGAGTCCTACGGCCTGCCGTTCACACCTTGCTCGGATCTTGCCGGAAAGGTCGAAGCTGTGGGCACTGGTGTGTCACGCTTCGCCGTGGGCGACCGGGTCATCAACAATTTCAATACGGGCTGGGTGGACGGTCCGCCCCCCGCATCGATGGCGTGGTATCGAGCTTTGGCGGACCCGTGCCTGGCGTACTGGCTGAGTACGTCGTCGTTCCGGAGGCTTGGCTAGTCAAGGCGCCCGAGAGTTTGTCGTACGCTGAGGCGAGCACCTGCCGTGCTGCGGGCTTACCGCATGGACCAGCCTTGTTGAGCTTGGAAGGATGCGCCCTGGTGAACTCGTGGTAGTCCAGGGCACGGGTGGCATGTCGATCTTCGCACTCCAATTGGGCGCAGCCGCGGGCGCTGAGGTGATCGTTACTTCTAGCAGCGACGCCAAACTCAAGCGGGCTAAAGCGCTTGGCGCGCGGCACGGAATAAACCGACGGGCGAGACCGGACTGGGCCGCAGCAGTGCTGGAACTTACCGGCGGACGAGGCGCCGACCATATTCTAGAAATGGCAGGCGGTGCGAACCTGGCAAGCTCGGTGCGCCAGGAGGCCGGATCTCCCTGATCGACGTGATTGACAGCTTCGAGGCCAGCTTCCCCTCGGTGTCCGCGATTCTATCGCAGGCGACGATCCAGGCCATTTACATGGGACATAGACGCTGGCTCGAAAACTTGGTGCGAGCGGTCGACCGGATCGGCCTGAAGCCGGTGATCGAAGCCGAGTACGAGTTCGGGAATTTCCTCGCAGCCCTAAATTGTTTCAGTAGAGGTCCGTTTGGCAAGGTCGTCATAACCGTTTGAAACGAGTAGTTTCGATCGCCGTCACAGCGTTCCCAGGGCAAGCTAGTCGGAGTGAGACGATCCGTGAGGTGAATAAAGTCCTGTTTGCGACGGATGTGTGGACGCGGCCTTCAGCGGAGTTCGCACAGGCATCGAGCTCTGCGAAAGCACTATTCCTCTCAACTAGTATGGGCGTAGCATAGCCGCTACGATTGGTAGCTTTGTCGGCAGGGCGCCGAAGCAGAATGAGGACGGCGGCAGGTGCAATCGCTCATAGCTTAGCAGGTCACGAGCAATAGTATTTGGCGCATTCCGCGGCGAGGAGCGCAATGCACTCTCGCTTATTTGCAACGAATGGCGACTGGATTACCCAAACGGCCATTTCAAGCGCGACATCGCGGACTCGAACAACTTTAATCTTGCCCTTCAGCTGCGGTGTGATCTTCTTGCGCGGCAGGATACCGATGCCCACACCTTTGCTGATGAGAGAGGTTTGAAGGTCGATGTCCTGTACTTCCGCGGCGAGCCTAAACTGCCCTCCCTGACGCTCAATCGATGCTTGAAGCGCACGGCGAGCTCCACATGAGGCATCGGGCGTTAGAATCCAACCGAATTCTGAGAGTTGCCTTAGGTTCGGCTCACGGGGCAACACTAGCCCTTTGGGCGCGACGATCATAATCTGCTCGTTCGCTACCGCTTGACCATTTGGCGGCGGTGTGCGCGCGTCGTCGCCTGCCGCAAGCAGAATTGCCGCGTCTAGCGCCCCTTGCTCGAGTTTCTGGAGAAGTTCCGGCATCCATCCGCTTGTCAGCCTTAGCTCAAGCCGACGATAGCGTCGGCGTAACGTGTCCAAGATATCGGCAAGGCCAGCGTCAGCGATGGAATGTGAGACGCCAAGGCGAAAGGGCCCAGATGGTTCAGCGTCCGCCGCAACCTGCTGCCTTAGTTCAGCGATTGCAGCGAGGATTGCACGCGCACGCTCGACTACGATGAGACCAGCAGGCGTCATCGTCGGCGGCTTCACGCGCCGATCAAGAAGATCTGCGTTCAGCATGCTCTCGAGTCGCTGGATCTGCCGTGTCACTGYCGGTTGGGTCAACCGAAGTCGCTCAGCTGAACGTTGTATCGACCCAGTATCGACCAAAAAGACAAGTGCTCTCAATTCATCGAGCATATAAATCCTCGGAATGATGTTTATAACCATTATGCATTTGCATACACAAAGGCAACTTCTAAAAGTCGCAACGGCCAATTTAGCTCGCTCCACTGCATCGCCACAAACAAAGATGGAAACTAACACTATGAAGGCGATTATCATTCGAAGGCACGGCATCGATGGGTTGGCCGAGATCGACCGTGCGTCTGCCGCTCCGGGCCGGCGGGAGGTCCGCATTCGAATGCGGGCCGCCAGTCTGAATTACCGCGACTTGGAAATCGTTACTGGAAGTTTCGCCACACCCTACAATTTGCCCCTTGTGCCGCTTTCCGACGGGGCTGGCGAAGTTATCGAAGTCGGCCCGAGCGTAGCGCGTTTCAAGCCGGGCGATCGCGTCACCTCCGCCTTTTGGGGCCAATGGAACGATGGCCGCTTCGATATTTCGAAGGTAGGAGGTCCCTTGGGAGGACCAGTCGACGGTTTACTGCAAGAAGAAATCACACTCGACGAAGAACGCTTAGTGAAGATTCCGGACTCATTGTCTGACGTGGAGGCGGCCGCTGCTCCCTGCGCGGGCTCAACCGCTTGGCAAGCGCTTGTTGCTTTTGGTGCGATCAAGCCGGGAGACGTAGTTCTTGTTCAAGGAACTGGAGGTGTTGCTCTCTTCGGCCTTCAGGTTGCAATGATGGCCGGAGCGCATGCCATCGTGACCTCCAGCAGCGACACAAAGCTCGAACGCGCAATGGCGCTAGGTGCCTTCTCCGGCATAAATTATCGCACGAACCCCGAATGGTCCCGAACTGTTTTGGAGCTGACAGGCGGACGTGGTGTAGACCACATCATTGAACTGGGTGGGCCCGGTGGCTTTGCGCAATCGCTCAAAGCGATCCGGTCCGGAGGACGTATCAATGTAGTCGGCTATTTGGGCGGGACGGAGGGCCGAATCAACCCGCTTGATGTCTTTCGCAAGCAGGCGATAGTCCAGGGCATTTCCGTTGGTTCCYGCTCGGCACTTGAGAATCTTCTATACGCGATGAGCAGGAGTTCTCATAAGCCCGTTATCGACAGCACCTTCGAATGGACAAATGCCGCTGCTGCATTCCGTCGATTGCATGCAGGTGAGCATTTCGGGAAAATCGTTTTGACTTTCTGAGAACCGGCGATTTCGAGCAGCCTCGAAGGTCAAACTATGATTGCGCCGAATAGAGTGGTCGCGAAAGTGTTCGCGGCGATGTGACAATTGGTCTCCCTAGAGGTAGGGTCGGTGCGGCTTAGCCAAGATTGCCCGGCCTAAATGGGCCACTCTTCGCGGGCGGGATCTGCCGGCGCGTGTCTCTTGTAGGATCCGCTCCGAAATCCAGGCAAAAAGATAAGGCGCTGCGTTGGCATGCGGCCACAGCCTTAGAAAATGTGAGCTTTCCCGGCATAGCTCACCGGCATGTGAGCGGCAGTCGCTCTCAGCGCAGGCCCTAAGCTGGAAGCACTGCTGGTCGATATCGTCCCATGGAGGGYGGAAAGAGCGAGAGCAAGGTTGTTAGCTCGTCAACGGCTAATTGTGTTAATAAAGCGATGCCCAATCGGCGCAACTCACTAGCAAGAAAATGGCATACCACTGATACTAAGTCGTGAGCGGCCTTCCCGTCCCCTGGGCTCGGTCAACTCAAATCAGTGCACCCACTTCTCGCAGATATTCGGCGAACCCATCCACGAAGACCCTGACTTTCGGGGGAATGTAGCGGCTTGATGGATAGATGGCGTGAACGTGTTGGGGTTCGTAATTCCAGTTTGGAAGTACGCGCTCAAGCGCTCCGCTTGCTATCTTGGGAGTCAGTAATACACCGTGGATTAGCCCGATTCCGAGCCCCGAGGCGATGGCTTCACAGATGAGCTGGGAGTTGTCCGATCGAAAGACTGGCTTGACGTGCACATCGGCTATTCGACCATCCGCAGTAATCAACGAAAAATGTTCACCGCCGCGAACATTTGAATGAACGACGTAATCATGACCCTCCAGCTCCTCCGGTGCTGCAGGTCTTCCGGCGCGATTAAGGTACCCGGGCGTAGCGGCTAGGCAGCGCTCCACCACACCGATCTTGCGAACGACAAGGTTCGGATCCGTAACTGATCCTAATCGGATCGATAGATCGAGGCCTTCTGCAACGACATCTGTGAATTGATCAGAGAGAGAGACGTCCAACTGGAGATCGGGATAAGTCTGTCTGAAACTGAAAAGATAAGATCCAAGAACCGTGGTGCCGAAGCTTACAGGAGCGCTGATTTTGAGTTTGCCAGACATCGTGCGCTCGAGGTCGCCAACCGTAGCGTCAGCTTCATCGAGCATCTCTAGAATGATCTTGGCGTTTTGAAGATATCGAACGCCGGCCTTCGTCAAGGAAACCTTTCGCGTTGTCCTGTCAAAAAGCCTGACTCGCAGTCGAGTCTCCAAGGCACGAATCTGCTGGCTAACGGCGGACTGAGTGCGTTTGAGATCGTGGGCGGCCGCCGAAAAGCTTCCGCTCTCGGCCACTCGAACGAAGCAGGACAAAAGAGTAAGCCGATCCATCCGATCACACTAATAAGCAGGGGTGATATATGTTATCGCGGCGAACACGATTAATAATCAGAGCCAATGGCCCTATAGCAAGTTTCAAACCTCGCCAAAGGGACTCCATCAATGAAGATTTCTCGTCGTAGCCTTATCACGAGCGCGGCTTTTGCAGCGGTAGGAACGTCGTCGCCCCCGGGGCTGCGGTCGGCCGCAGCGAGGGCGCCTATTGCCGAAGCGCAGGTCCCAGGCGTTATTCGTCGCAAAATCGGAACAGTCGAGGTGACCGCACTTCTAGACGGCTACATAACGATGCCCACCGAACTCTTCAATCTACCTCCCAAGATCGCCAATCAGTTGGAGAGGACTCAATTCCCTCCAGTTTCATCGCACCTTAGCCCTATCAATGCATTCGTCGTGAATCTCGGCGACCGTCTCGTCTTGATCGATACAGGCTCAGCCAATTCGCTCGGCGCAACGGCCGGAAAACTTCCAAGCGCCCTGGCTGCGGCCGGCATAAAGCCCGAGCAGATCGACGCCATTTTGCTGACGCATATGCATCCTGATCACATCGCCGGGGCGATCGATCCGAATGGCCAAGCCGTCTTTCCGAACGCCGAAATGATTGTGGCCGAAGCGGATTTCAAGTATTGGCATGATGACGCTAGCATGCGCGAAGCGCCTGAACCGTTCAAGCCGTTTTTCCTTGGAGCGCGCACTGCCGCAAACGCTTATCGAAGTCGCGTTACTAAGCTCTCGACCGAAGCAACTATCTTCGATAGCTTGAAATCTGTTGCGTTGGTGGGCCACACTCCTGGGCATACGGGTTATATGCTGAGTTCAGGTAAGGAGACTCTGTTCATCTGGGCGGATACGGTACATCACGCGGCCTTCCAGATGACGCATCCTGAGTGGGGCCCGGCATTCGACGTTGATCCCAAGCTAGCGGCCAAATCGCGGGCACGCGCTCTAGATATGGCTACCTCGGAGAGGCTGATGGTTGCCGGAATGCACATGCCGTTTCCCGGCATCGGACACATCGCGAAAGAAAAGGTTGGATATCGTTTTTTTCCTGCCGAATGGCCCTATTCGATTTGATTAACGCTTTTGGGCAATCTGAAAGGTGCAGGTACTAGCGCGCTCACGCGAGATTGTGTGATGTGTCGTCCTGTCCGGAGGCCTAGGTCAACATCGCCGGACAGGACCGTCGTTCCGCTGAGGGGCAATCCAGGCCGCTCGTTGGCCAGTCACGCGCGATGCGCATCTCAATGTCGGAGATGGCCGCTACGGCCGCGCGGATCCGGGTGCGCTCTTGATCACTCCCCATACGAGTGGTGCCCAACTGGCGCAATTGCAGGAAGGCGCTGCACGTATCCTCGATCCGAATTCATCGTCATCAGGAACCCGGCCAGGCCAACTGGTGATTTGCCTCGCCGGGCTCGAAACGTTGGTGAGGCTCATGTCTGTCCCGAAGCGTGTGGACGCAACTAGAGACCCCATAGGACGTTCGGATTGGCAGATCACTCGGGATCACGCTTGGTTCGTGCCGTCGCATCAGGCGTCGATCGCGACCTTGCTCGACAGCCATTCTGCAGGCGCCATCGCACTAGTGGTTAGGACGGCCCACGCTCAGGTGCCCCCACGTGTGGAATATCGACTTACCGAGGAAGGTGAGAGCCTCCGTCCAGTAGTCGCAATGCTTTCGCAGTGGGGCAAGGCGCGGCTTGAGCGGGAGCAGTTGAAGGCCTCCCGCGGAGCCACTTTGGCAGAATCGGCTCGGTCCGCATGATTAGTTTCATATGCCACGCAAAGCGCGCTACGTTCTTTGGCGCCATTGGAAGTCGGCGCTGACAAACTTAAAATATTGATCCGATGCGGGGTCGATCCGGAGCAGGCATGTAGAGTGGCCTACAATGACCGTGGAGCTTGGTGAATGCCGGGGCGACATGAACTACCGTCGTGCCTTTTCGCGCGACACGGGAGGTTTCCCATCAAATGCACCACCACCTCAGTTTCGCCATGCGGATCTAGACGTACTGTGGTGTGCTAGGAGGAAGCGGTAACATTGCACTATCCRCTTCCAAGTCGCTCTGTGCAGTCGGCAATGCAGTGTTTTATCTCTGATCCTACTGATCGCGGGCGAGCTGGCCGGCGTAAAAAAGATTGCGCAGGACCACGAATTTGGCTCGTCGCGCTGGTCATAGTGGAGGGCTCGGAGGCCAGCACATTTAGCGGCGCCCGATCCTAAAAACACTTGGGAGCGGCTCGATGCGATAATGCTTTGCTCTATTATGGTTCCGAGGATGTCGCCAGCGAACTAAGACCGCAAAATGGCCCATCCGCGAGTTTGGCCGCGGGCAAAAAGTCTGATGAGTTTATGGGTGCGACTAAGTTTAGCTTGGAGCTCCTGCCTGCGACTACGGCAGTCACTTTCCGAGGGGGGCGTCCGACCGGTCGTCAGTGATGGCCCATCTGCCTTCTGGAAGGACGAATTGATAAGTCTAAGCGTAATCGACGTTCCCAACCTCGACAAGGCGACGGCGTTTGCTGAGATTTCCCTTCGCGGGACACTAGGGGCTGTCGCTTGTGAGATTCGGCGAATTGCCGCGTTGCGGGAGCTAAGTGTCGATTGTGCCCGAGGCTGAAAGCGGATAGCGCCGGATTAATCGCGCGGCACTCGTCCATAACTGCATTGGGTTCTAGCGTCCGACCGAGGGCGGTCAAAATCAAATGACCGACAGTTCGTTCGCTCTCAGCGGTGACTACGAATGGTCTGCTGACACGGAAAGCCAACCGGAAGTCAATTGCGCTTTGGTCCGCCAACTTATCGGCAGCCAATTCAGCGAAGGATGCCCGGTCGCCGGGCTTGTTATCACGGAATTGTAGAAGTGGTCGCAAGCGCAAGCGGTCAGAGATTCCAAAAAATGGCCCACGGACCGATGAGATTCAGTGGCCAATCCAGTCTCAGGAAGTTGGTCGAGATCTGTCGCGGCCGTGGATAGAGATGAAAAGGACTCAGGTGATGATGCTGAAAGACAAGGTTGCGGTGATCTATGGCGCTGGAGGTGCGGTCGGGGGAGCCGTCGCTCAAGCCTTTGCGCGCGAAGGAGCAAAGCTGTTTCTTACTGGGCGCAACCGTGCCCCGGTAAACGCGGTGGCCGAGGAAGTTGTCGACGCCGGGGGGGGCGCCCAAGCCGCGGAGGTCGACGCTCTTGACGAAGATGCAATCGATGCGCACCTGCAAACAGTCATCGCACAGACGGGCCGCATTGATATCTCATTCAACGCCGTCGGTCTTCGCAACACGAACCTACAAGGAGTGCCATTGCTTGAATTGGCGCTCGACCAGTTTTCGCTGCCAATCGCGACGTACTCGAAGTCGTATTTCTTGACATCGCGTCTCGCCGCTCGCCGAATGATCGAGAAAAAATCAGGGGTTATTATGACGGTAACGTCAGTGCCTTCGAGAACGGGTATCCCTCTGATGGGCGGCGTTGCACCGGCTATGAGCGCCGTCGAGGCTCTCACACGCGATCTATCTGTGGAGCTTGCCCCACGCGGCATTCGTGTTGTGGGCCTGAGACCGCAAGGGATGCCGGAGTCGGGTACGATCAAGGAGGTGTTTGGCCTTCATGCCAAGGCGTGGGGAATGTCTTCGGAGCAATTCCACGAGTTGATCGCTAGCAAGACTCACGTACGTCGACTTCCGACGCTCGTGGAAATGGCCGATGTAGCTGCGTTCGTGGCTTCTGATCGCGCGAGCGCAATCACAGGCAGCATAGTCAACATGAGCCTGGGAAGCCTAGACGATTAGCCTCGTGCCGCCGCCACGGTTGCCCTTGGGACAGCCAACCAGCACCAGCATTGGACACCGTCGATACGAGCGCTTTGCACCTGTATCGACGGCCTTATTCCTGCCAGGCAAGCTGAGGTGAAGTGCATGCTCGGTTCAAGCGTAGCGTGCAACCAGCAAGCGAAAAAAAATCGCAAGGGACCGATGAAATCTCGATGCGACGCCGGTCATACACAGTGGTTGAGAGAACTATTAGAGACCCAGGTGAGGAAAGTTGAGCTTGGGAGCCGGGAGGTTTCCTGGGGGCGTCTAGCAAATCGCATCCGCCAGCGAGACATCGTCGTGATGTATCTCGCGGGCCGGACGGCTTGCGGCCTTGTCGCACGGCCACGCGACGTTTGACGAATACAAAAAGCGTACCAAAAAGAGAAAGCACATCATGAAACTTACCGGTCGCACAATCCTAATAACTGGAGGGTCCGCGGGCATCGGTCTTGCGTTCGCGTTGAAATTTTCGGATCTCGGCAACGAGGTCATCGTGACCGGCCGGCGGCAAGGAGTGCTGGATGCGGTTAAAACGAAACACCCGAAGCTTCACACAATCCAAAGTGACGTAGCCGATCCTGCTCAGATCTCCGCTCTCGCAGAGCGAATGAAAGCAAACTTTCCGAGGCTCGACGTGCTGATGAACAATGCGGGCATCAGCCACTATAAGAACCTTAGAGGCACGGCGGCCGACCTTGCCGGGTTGACGGAAGAGCTCAACGTGAACGCGGGCGGGGTCATTCGTATGACTTCCGCATTCATAGATGTTCTGAAGGCGAATAAAGGCACTCTGATCAACGTGTCTTCCGCACTTGCCTTCGTGCCGCTGCCTTGCTTGCCAATCTACTGTGCGACCAAAGCGGCAATTCATTCATACACACAGTCGCTCCGTTTCCAGTTGGAGGAGACCGACGTAGAGGTCATTGAGGTAATGCCTCCAGCGGTGAAGACCGACATGACGGTCGACCTTCGCGAAGACGATGGCATAACCCTGATCACCACCGAGGAGCTGGTGAAACAATCGTTTGAATCGCTCAAGGTGGGTACGAGCGAGATTCGACCGGGGCAATCCAAGCAACTTGCCTTCATGCGGCGCGTTGCGCCGAATTTCATCAATGGGCAGCTCTGGAAGGCATCGAAAAAGCTGGTGCCTGCAAGCGCAAATGATTCCTTGCCGTCCCGTCAATTTTACGCGTGACGTGATGATGGCCGGGACCCAGGGTAGCCGACGAGGGTGGTCCGCCGCCCTCCAACAGTATCCGATGGGAATACAAACGGAGCATCACGTCCACAATGAATCTGGGCGTCGCGTCACGCTTAGGTACAATTTATGATCGTAACGCATGACAAGGATGAAAGGAGGACAGGATGCTGCCGCTAACAGGTAAGAAGGTGGTCGTGATCGGTGCGAGTCGAGGGGTCGGACGCCGGATCGCGGAACAAGCGCTTGCAAACGGCGCCCAGGTCTTGGCAGTTGCGCGGCGGGAGGCCCCGCTTCATCGACTTACTGAGG
>NZ_JBFUES010000002.1:0-41478 GCF_056403875.1 Bradyrhizobium sp. P2_E8 | reverse complement strand
GGTCGTGGTTGCACGGCGGGCATCCAGCAGCCCGGCGCTCGCGACCAGAAATACGGCCGAACAGGAGCTGGCAATTTCGGCTCCGGATCGAAAGGCCGCCTGCAGAGCCTTCCTCGCCGTTTCGGCGTCCCGCCGCTGCAATCCTTCGCGAATGAGTTGCTCATCCATCCAGGCCAGGCCGGGGACGATCACCACATCCGCGGGTCTGCTGGCGACTTCCTTCGAGGAAAGCCTTGCGAGCCTCGTGGCCCATCTCGCTCCGGAACCGGAAATTCTGACGTCGAAGCAGGACGGTCGTCCGGCCCTTGCACGAATGCCGTTGGCTACTGCGATCAATTCGAAGGTGATGGCGACGCTGGCAGCGGAGGCGCCTTTCAGGACGAGAACGTCAACGAGCAGCATGGCAAAATAGACCCGATTAATGTCAGTTTTGACACTTGTCGGAATAAATGCCCGGGAAATACCGTCTGTGCAACCTTTTCCGGAGGACAACATGAGCGATGCGCTGCTGAAGCCTGACGATCTATCGGATTTCGACCAGCGGGTCCTCACGTTGGAGGGGGCGACAAAACCGGTCTACATGGCGGGCGGGGGACCAGCCGTCATCGTCATGACCGAGATGCCGGGTATCAGCCCTCACGTCGCGCGTTTCGCTCGCTGGGTTCGTGATGCCGGCTTCCGGGTCTACATGCCTTCGCTGTTTGGAAAGGACGGCGATGTTCCGGACGCCGAGACCGCTGTCGGCGTCTTTCGGCGCGCGTGCGTCAGTGCGGAATTCCGCGCACTTGGCGGCGGATCATCGAGCCCCGTGTCCAACTGGTTGCGGGCGCTCGCCAGGCTGGCCCATGACGAGAGCGGCGGGCCGGGTGTCGGCGCTATCGGCATGTGCTTTACCGGCAACTTCGCGCTGAACATGATGCTGGAGTCGGTGCTGCTGGCTCCTGTCGTCTCCCAGCCGTCGCTCCCGTTGGACGATCCCGGAGGCATCGAGAGCTCCGCCGAGGAACTGGGACAAGTCCGTTCGCGGCTGGAACGAGAAGATCTGACTGTCCTTGCCTACCGGTTTGCGGGCGATTCATTCTGCCGCGCCGAACGGTTTGCGGCCTACCAGGCCGCGCTCGGCGATCGCTTCATTGGTCGCGTCTTGCCCGACACTGCCGCGAATACCGGACCCAAGCCGCCGTTCTTCGAGCAGTTCGTGAAGACGCCCCACAGTGTCGTAACGGTTCATCTTGTCGATGAGGTGGGGCAGCCAACGCTCGCTGCCCGGGACGAGATTCTCGCCTTCTTCCGGAAGCGCCTGAAACCCACATCGTGTTGATGCTTCGGCTGTGGAGGGGCGCACATAACCCGGTAGGGAAGGGTCACTGATGGGCGCAATGGATGTGTGGGCACAGGTCATAACGGAGCGCATGGCCAGGAGGCCATGGCTGGAGCCCCTGATGCGTTGGACGAAAAGAGGGGCGGGGAGGAATGGGTCGGCGGCTGGTGGGTCCTAGGGCTTCGCCGAGGCGTGGCAATCCGAGCCACCATGCCATGCCGGACGTTCAGTCCGGCGAGAAGGCTGCACTGTAGTCACGCTTGAGTGCGGGATCCTGCTGTTCTTTTCTCAGGATGCAGTTGCCGACCACCAGCATGTCGAGCTCGTTACCCATGAAACAGCGGAAGGCATCCTCTGGTGTGCAGACGATCGGTTCGCCGCGAACGTTGAAGCTGGTGTTGACCAGCACCGGGCAACCGGTGAGCGCCTTGAAACGAGACAGTAAGCGATGGAAGCGCAAATTGGTGTCGGCGCTCACCGTTTGGATTCGGGCGGAATAGTCGACATGCGTCACCGCGGGGATCGTCGAGCGCACCACGTTGAGCTTGTCGATGCCGAACAATGCTTGCTCGTCCGCGCTCATCATGTGACGCCGGTCACCCCTGACGCCGGCAACCAGGAGCATGTACGGACTGTCGCCGTCGAGCTCGAACCAATCCGCAACGTCCTCGCGCGTGACCGCCGGCGCAAACGGCCGGAAGCTCTCTCGAAACTTCACCTTGAGATTGAGGTTCTTCTGCATCGAGGGCGACCGCGGATCGCCCAGGATCGAGCGTGCGCCGAGCGAGCGCGGGCCGAATTCCATCCTGCCCTGAAACCAGCCGACCGCGAGCTGGTCGGCCAGCGCCGCCGCCGCCGTCTCGATCATTGCATCTTCGCTGAGTACATCGAAGCGGCCGCCGGCGGCGCGCAGCCGCTGCTCGATCACCTCTTGCGAGAATTCGGGTCCCAGAAAAGCGCCGGACATGCCGTCGCCGGCCGCGATATGGCGCGGTTGTTGTCTGAACTGATGGTAGGCAGCGAGTGCAGCTCCAACTGCACCGCCGGCGTCACCGGCGGCCGGCTGAATCCAGATCGAATCGAATCTGCCGTCATGCAACACCTTGCCGTTGGCGACGCAATTGAGCGCAACGCCGCCGGCAAGACACAGATTGCGTGCGCCGGTCTGAAGCGCAAGGCTGCGGGTCAAGCGAAGTACCGCCTCCTCCAGGACTGCCTGGATGGAGGCTGCGATATCCATGTGGAACGGCGTGAGCAGTTCGTTCGGCGAACGCACCGGCTGCCCAAACAATTTGGCGAACCGGTCATTGGTCATCGTCAGCCCGGTGCAATAATCGAAATACGACATGTCGAGGCGAAACGAGCCGTCCGCCTTCAGATCGATCAGTGAATCGAGGATGAGCTGCGCGTATTTCGGCTCGCCATAGGGAGCAAGTCCCATCAGCTTGTATTCGCCCGAATTGACCTTGAAGCCGGTGTAGTACGTGAAGGCGGAGTAGAGCAGGCCGAGCGAGTGGGGAAAGTGAATCTCCTGGAATATCTCGAGACGGTTGCCGTCCCCCATCGCCGCCGAGGTGGTCGCCCATTCACCGACGCCGTCCATCGTGAGCACGGCGGCCTTCTCGAATGGGGACGGGAAAAACGCACTTGCCGCGTGGCTCAGATGGTGCTCGGTGAACAGGAGCCGGTCGAGGGGAAAGTCAGCATCGAATTTGGCGAGATGTTTCTGCAGCAGGCTCTTCTGGAACAGTTTCTCCTTCAGCCAGAGCGGCAGGGCCATCTGGAAGGAGCGGAAACCGTGCGGCGCGAGGGCGACGTAGGTCTCGAGCAGCCGCTCGAACTTGAGGAACGGCTTGTCGTAGAAGGCGACCTGATCGATGTCGGAAAGCCTCGCGCCTGCCACCTCCAGACAGTACGCGATGGCATGGTGCGGAAACGACGCGTCGTGCTTTTTTCGGGTGAAGCGTTCCTCTTGCGCCGCAGCAATGACGCGGCCGTCTTCAATCAGAGCCGCCGCGCTGTCGTGATAGAAGGCCGAGATGCCGAGAACGCGCATGTCTCAAGGCAGCGTGTTGATAGGTGGCGCCGCGCGAAGGACGCGCCGGATTGCGGGGAACAAATCGATCATCAGAACTGATCTCGCATGGTTTCGGGCGCAGGGCCGGGCGTGCGGCGAATCCAGTAGCTCTCGGTGCTCGCGTCACGCTTCAGCCGCAGCGGATCCTTGCCGCTCCAGCGCATGACGAGGCCGGTTGGCAGGATCGTACCGTAGAAGATCAGCCCCATCACGATGGGATTGGCAATCTTGTGCAGGAGCAGACCAAGCTTCGTCCAGGCACGGTTCAGCGGGTGCAGTGTGGCGGGACGGATTGCGGCAATGACCGCGAACACCGCGGCAAGGGCTAACGTCCATGGCCACAGGCGGCCAGCATGCCAGCTGTTGAACAGGGTGACGAGCGCGAGCGCGGCAGCCATCACCCATCCAAAGGTCCGGTCGGAGCCGACAACCACTTGCTCCTCGCGGGAGAAAAGCTCGTGAGTGTTCTGCTCCACCCTTAGTCAGCGCCCGCATCAGAAGCCAAAAAACCGTGGTGCGTAGTGGCAGTCATATCGTTTGGCTCGGCTTCGCTTCAAACGTTTCTGATTGTGCATGAAGTGCATGCCACTGGAACGCGAGCCGAGTCAATCAGGCCGGGAGCCAATCCCTTCCGAGCAGGCCAGTCAAGCTGTTATCCCAGCAAAGGCTGGTGCATCGGAGCTGCCGACGGTGCGCGACAGGCGCCATTTTTTGGCTCCGCTAAGCTATTGATTTAACTGGGGTCGTCTACTGTGCATGGGGTTGTTTTTCAAGAAAAGGTTCCGCCCGGGCCCCGTCCCCTGCGGTTGGCACTCCCAGGAGTTTTGTGAAGCGGTCGGCAACCGCAGCCTGGTCGAACTGCCGCGACTGGAAGAGTCGATAGGCCGCCTGCTTGTGCTGCTTCAGCAGGTCGGGACTTTCGAGATATTCGACGATGCCATCAGATAGCTCCCGCCTCATTTCGGTGTCCGACGTCGCCGACAGGATTTGCCCTGTGACGCCATCTTCGACCGCCTCACGGCATCCGGGGTGGCTGGAGGCGATCGACGCCAGGCCGGTTGCTGCGGCCTCGATCAGGATGCGGGGGATTCCCTCGCCATACCTTGTCGGCAGGCAAACGATGTCGCATTGCCGGAGCAGGTTCGGCATATCCGTGACGTGGCCGAGGAAACGGATTTCCGTCATTTGTTCGAGATCGCGGTGCGGTATCGCGTCGGGATCGTGATCGTCCGGAACGCCGGCGACGACGAACTCCACGTCGCTACGATGCGACAGGTCATGCGCCACCTTCAGAAAAGTGCTCAAGCCTTTCGACTTCAAGAGCCGGGAAGCAAACAGGACCTTTGTTGTGCGACAGCATCGTGGGATTTCCAGCGGATAAAACAGATTGGGGTCCACGCCGGCGCCGTCGATGAGGGATGAATTCCTGTCGTTGGCAATGCCCCGGTCCGCCCAGAATTCGCAATCGTGCCTTGTCTCGAAAGTGAAGTGTACGTAATCCCGTCGCGACAACATTCGAAATGCCAGAAGCGTAAGCGTGCTTGCGACCGGGTAGCGCCGTTGGCCGGGGGCCTTCGGCGACATCATCCGGCCCAAACCCGGAAGCGTGATCAGAACTTGTTTCGGGTCCCCATGGAGAAAACGCGAGACGATCGACACAAATCCGGAAAAAATGGCGGGCTTGAGCGTTACGAGATGCACGGCATGCGGCTTGAACGCGTGGATCGTCCGCGCCGTCCGAATCATCAGCGCCGCATCGCCAAGTGGATCGAATCTGAAGCGCTCGATCGGCACATGGATATATTTCCAGCCCCGAATTCTCTCTGCAGGAATTGGATCGCCGCCAGCGATAACCGTTACATCGACACCGATGGATGTGAGATGGGTGACGACCAACAGCCGATGGCGAAGAAAGTAGGCGCCATCGTTGCAAATCACGAGGACCCGATATCCGGATCCGCAATATCGGGGGCCCTCGAATTCCGGGATCAAGTCTTCCTGACGCTCGGAATTCCGCCCGCCCATTTGCCTACTCTGGATCATGTTGCCTTTCGAGGCCTTCCCCTTGAAGGGTGGACGGTTCCTAAACAAACCGCTACCCAAATATCGCATTCACTGAAAAAATGACGTACCCAGCCTGATCGAGGTCCCCAGGAAACGGAATTTTGGTCGCATCCAGCATACGGTTGTTATGAGGGAGAAATTCAATCGGTCGCCGAAAGCGCTGCCGGCCAGCCCCATGGAACCGGCGCCGTCTCGGGACCTCGGAAGCCTGCCCAACGGTCGCACATGACTGAGGCCATGCGTCGCACATCAACGGTCTCCAACTGGGCGGCCCTTGTTGCTTCCAAGTTCAGCCTGGCCGCAATGCCTCTTGAGGCCAATCTGCTCGTGGTTCTCGCGGCGGTGGCCTTGCCCTGGTCCACGAGCGCCGTCGCGATATTGTTTGGATTCTGGCTGCTCTCGCTGGTCCCGCTGCTCCCGACCTTCGATCACCGCGCGTTCCTGCGCCTGCTCGCAAATCCGATATGTTTGTGGCCGCTCGCTTTGGTCGCACTCGCGCTGGTTGGAATGCTGTGGGCGGATGTTCCGTGGCAAGAGCGGCTTCAAGGTATCAGTCCCGTCGCCAAGCTGCTGGCCCTTCCGCTCCTGCTCTACCATTTCGCGCGCTGGCAACGCAGTGCCTGGGTTTTCGTCGGGTTTCTGGTCTCCTGCGCGATTCTGATGGGGCTATCCTGGATTGTGTGGTTCGCACCGGAACTGGCGCTGGCGCCAGGCAAGAGCCCCGGCGTACCCGTAAAAAACTATATCGACCAGAGTCAGGAATTCGCGCTGTGCATGGTGGCGCTGATGCCGTTCATTTTCACTTTCTATAAGCAGGGCAGATACGCGGCGGCGCTGGCCTGCGCGGCCTTGGTGCTGGGCTTCTTCGCCAATATGGCGTTCGTGGTCTCGGCACGCGCGGCGCTGATTTATGTCCCGGCGCTGCTGGTTGTGTTGGCCTTCGTGCACCTTGATCGTCGAGCGACGGCGCTGCTGTTCGCGGGTCTTGTCGTGCTGGCCGCCACGGTGTGGTTCACGTCGCCCTATTTGCAGGGCCGGATCGCAGCGTTTGCGCTTGAATATCGCGACTATCAGCAAAACATTGCCGCATCGACCGGCAGGAGGCTCGAATACTGGCAAAAGTCGCTCGGCTTCTTCGCGGATGCGCCGCTCATCGGTCATGGAACCGGCTCGATCCGGCATTTGTTCGAGCAGGCTGCGGTCGGGCAATCCGGGCTTGCCGCCGAGATCACCAGGAACCCGCACAATCAGACACTCTACGTGGCGGTCCAATGGGGCATTGTCGGAATAGCGGCGCTGTATGCGATGTGGGTCGCGCATCTGCTGCTATTCCGCGGCCAGGGCCTGGCGAACTGGATCGGATTACTGGTCGTCGTCCAAAATCTGGTGAGCTCGCTCTTCAATGCTCACCTGTTCGATTTTGTCGAAGGGTGGATGTACGTGCTGGGCGTGGGAATTGCGGGCGGCATGAGCCTTCGAGCGCAGCGATGCAGCGGAGAATCTCAGGGCTTGCCGGCTGAGAACGCGCGTACGGTTTGTGCCGATGCGTCCGGCCATTCACGGCTTTGAAACCGATCGCGGTTCGTTTAATGAGGGCAGGAGCCCTGGTTCGGCAACCTAAAAGGGCAGGTTCTCGTCGCGGAAGCTAAATGAGAGTTTCAATTATTACGTTGACCATTGATTCGTCGGCCTATGTCGATGAAGCTATTGGCAGCGTCGAGCATCAAGGGCCTTACGAACTCGAGCATATTGTCGTCCACGACGGCACCGAGAGCTTCACCCGGCGCCTGGCGCAGAAATATCCGCACATCAGATTCGTCGGCGGATGCGGAGCCGGCGCCACGGCGGCGGCGGCTCTCGGTGTCCAAGCGTCGACTGGCGATTTCATTCTGCTCGTTCATAGCGACGACCGAATTCGCCCGGGCGTGCTTGCCCGATTGGCACGCGAGGCAGCCGCTCGGCCTGACGTGAAAATCTGGACCGGTGGCGCGCAGATGTTCTGCACGCTCCCCGACGGCGAGGAACTCGTCGTGCGCCGGATGGTTGGCGAGGAAATGACCCGGTTGTCGCTCGAGAACATCTGCGATGATATGCCTCTGTTGTCGGCGCGGTTCTGTCATCGCTCGGTATTTTCCCAGATCGGCAATTTCGATCCGATGTTTTCGGAAAGCAGTGACCGCGAATTCCTGTTGCGGGCGACCATTGCAGGGGTACGGGAAGGTTCGCTCGATGTTGTCGTGTCCGAAATGAGAATGCACGATGACTCGCGCACCATGCACTTTCGCAAGGGCTTTACGCCGCCCTACCTGGAGGAGCATGTGCGTATCGCCGACCAATGGCTGGCCCGTAAGGACATCTCCGACGAGGACCGGCGCTTCCTGCGAAACTGGCGGGCGCGCGAGATGGTAAGGCTCATGATCTATCAGTGCCGCGCCCGGCATTGGAAGGAGGCAACACAGGCATTTTTTCGCGAAGAATTGGCCGACCCCTTGTGGATTTTTCGCGCCGTGAGCATCGTGGAGGCGCGTCGGCTCCGGCACAGGCTCTACAACGCGAAGGCGATCGACCGCCTCCGCCTGACCGAAACGAAGTGAGGCATGAGCTCCCGAAAGATCGCCCCCGAATTTTCATTCCGATTCACCGCTGAAGACATCCGCCTTGCGTATGGTTCGGCGGACACCGCGTTCGCGCGTGGCGATTTCCTGAACGTCGCCCAGATGGCGCCCGCGGATTCGGAGCTGCGGGGTTGCGCGCTGATTCTGGGCGGCCTGCTCGAGCAGGGCTTGGCGCTGCTCGATGGCCTGACAGCCGTCGGCGATCGCGCGAGGCTGTGCAGGGCGCTCGCGTTCTGGTCGCTGAAACGGGATGCGGAAGCGGACGCGGAATTGGCGAAGGTCGGCGGCGCGGAGTTCATGCCGGCAGCGTCCGCCTTCCGGACCTTGATCAAGCGCGACGATGTGACCATCTTCGTGCCCGGCGCGATCCTGTCCGTATTTCCGGAGCATTACTCGGAGAGCTTCATTGCGCCGGTCTACAAATATGGTTCGATCACGGTCAAGTACGTCGGAAGTCAGCTTGCCAGCAACGCCTACGATTATTCACCGACGGACTCGTTCAGCGAATTCATCGACGGCCTGCCCGCGGGCGAGCGGCCAGACCTGATCTTTTCATTGAGCCCGCAATGGCTGGTGGCAAAGGACTTCCACAAGGTCACCGTTCCGAAGGTGATCTGGTGTCACGACTCTGACGCCTTCCAGTACCGCAACGCCGACAATTATGCGCTCTACGATGTAGCGATCTGCAACTGCTCGCAGGAACATTTTGAACTGAGCCAGGGGACGCCGGGTCTTTATTGTGCGGCCAATATGCTGTTGCACCCGATAGCGACGCCGTTTCCCGAGGCATCGCCACATCGTGAAAAGCTCGTCGATATCATCTTCACCGGCTCCGCGTTGGCGCCGTTCCATTCCGAAAAGCCCCGGTTCCTGTTCAACCTTTCCAGCCTGGCTCCGCGTTACAAGGTCAAGGTGATCGAAGGGCATATGCCGGAGAAGGAATATTTCGAAGTCGTCTCGCACGCGAAATTCCTCCCCATCGTCAACCGTTACGCCGGTTCGCCATCGCCGCGATGGCGGGATGCGCTTTCCAACGGTGCGTTTCTGCTGTTTCCGGAAGGATCGTTCTACGACGAGATCGCGCCCGGCTGCTATTCGTTTCGTGCGGAGACCATGACGGCTGATATTGCGGGTCATCTGGATCGCTGCGCGGCCGGCCATCCGGATTACGAATTTGCGACTGTCGTGCCCGTGGTGAACGAGCGCTTCGCGATTCRTCGCGAGCCGCGTGAGGAAAGCTATCAGCGGCTGCTGAAGTATGCGCTGTTCATGGGACTGGTTTGGCCCCACGCGACGCCGGTCCCCAAACGGCAGCGCCAGCGGAGGCTGGTATGGTTGACGCCGGCGGTCGATTGCGGTTGCTTCGGTACCGATAACATCCGCGAGCAGATTGCAAATTTCGGCGGGAAGGTGGGGCCGGACGATCTGTCCGACGAGATCGATTACAACAACGCCGCCCATTTGCATGCCCAAGCGGTCTTCACGTTCCACGAAAACAGGAGCGCCGGGAAATGGGCAGCGCGCGCCGACCAATATTTCAGGGAAGGGCTGGCGCGCTTTCCGAATTCGTTGTTACTGCGGTTCAACGAGGCGCATTGGAGCTTCTTCAAACCCGGCGCGGATTTTCGAGCGGCCGAACAGAAATTCCTCGATATCATCGATCGGGACGAGGAACTCGTCTTCGACCCGCGCGGCGCGGACGTCGCGTTTGCCTATACGTTGCATGGCAATGACGAGGTGTTTCCCTGCTACGAATATGCCGACGTTGCGACCAGCGAACTGGTGCTGGAAAATACACCAGAGCTTCGTGATCGAAAGCAGCTGCCTTACAGCACGCGCGACATGATCATCGCCGCGTGTCATGGCTACGCCGGCTGGGCGAGGCTCAAGCGCAACGACAATGAGGGCGGCGTCGCGTGGTTGCGGCGTGGCACGCAGCTCTATCCGCATGGGCTGCCGATGTTGCGCCTCCACTTCGACACGCTGCTTCGGCTTGCCGCGAAGGTTCCGAAGCTTCCGGCAAGCCTGGCGTCCGATCTGGCCGAGGCTTTCATTGCGGTCGCGAACGTCAATCCGTCGATCCTGCTGACGCACGTCTATACCATCGTTCCGATCCTTGCGGAGAACGGCGAGCGACAGGCGGCGAGGGAGGTGCTTGCGGGGTGGCACCAGCTTTCCAACATCGTCCACAAACTGCGGGTCGACGACGAGGCGCATCAGTTGGCGCTGTACGGGTTGCTCTGGAACCACCGCTCCCTGCTTCCCAAGACGCTGCTGGATCGAATCGATGAGGCGCTCTGGGACATGGAATCCGTGCAAGATCTGACGCAGCTTGAACGGCGCATGATCGAAGTTTCGCGGATCAGCAATYCCCCCGAGAGAAAGCGAAAGTGGTGGTCCCTCAGGTCTGCAAAGGCCCAGGCCGACGACCAGATCGCCCGCTTGCTGGCCGAGAGTGGTTACGGGCAGGAGCGCGTGGTGTTTTCCGGCATCCTGCGTGCAATAGAAATCTGGCTGCGCGCGCCGAGCGATGTGCGCTGGATCTACCTCAAAAAGGCGGTGCGCCTCGGATTGCGCGGCGACTTCAAGCAAGCACTGGTGCGTACCCAAAAATGGTCGGCGGTCAGCAAATGGTCCAAGGGCGAAGGCTTGAACGCACGTCTGCGGYCACGAAGATGGGGAATCTCCTCGTTGCGGATGTGGCTGACACGGCTGGGCAGGGGCCCTGTCCGGCGTGAATGATTGGTGTGCATCGATTTTCAGACGGTTTCGGAGGCGCGGGGATTGCTCTCGGGGCGGTCGTCGCTCAGGATCAAGCCTGTGACGTTGTGAGGAGCGGCTAGATGGGGCGTGGCGTTCGACTCCTGATGAAGGTTCCGGCCGTACGGCGCGTGATGCTGCGACTGTTGAATGTGGAGGATGCAATTGCGAAGCAGCAGGCTGCGCTCAACGTGCTCGAGGCCGGGCTCAATGCGCTCGAAGCTGATCGGGGGCAACTGAGTGCGGAGCACGCGCAGATCGAATCGGTTATTCAGACCGAGCACGAAAAGATCGATGAACTGATTGCACAGCAAGCTCAGTCGGCTACGCGTGACGCGACTCAATCCATGCAAGCCAAGATCGACGCGCTGATCGCGCAGGTCAACCGGTTGATCGCCGATAGCGAAAAGTACCGCGCTGGATTGGCCGAGGTCTCGCAGCATCTGCCTCCGGCGCACCGCATGAACCTGGAGGCCGCTCTCCACGGACAGCAGCTTCAACTCGGGGCGTTGAATTCGACGATCACCGCGCAGCAGATGCAGCTTGCGGCGCTCAACGACATCGTCCGCCAGATGATGGCGGCGCCGGCGAGCACGCCGGCTGCCGTTGTCAATGCCGTCGAGGGAAGTCGGAGCGACCAGCCCTCGCGCCCCACCGTCAAGCCCTATACGTTCGAGCAGTTGTTGAATCGGGAGGTGGAGAGCCTCGGACTGGACTTGGTGTTCAACGTTCATATTCCGAAGGCTGCAGGCAACACCGTCAATGCCCTGTTCCGGCAGTTGGGCTTTATCCCGGTGCCGCTTGATATGAATACCAACGATTTCTTTGCCACCGTGCGGGAGGATCGCTGGTTTGAAGGTTATGCCGCGCCACCACCGCGTGATGCTTACTTGATGACGGGGCATATGCGCCTCGATCAACCAATGTTCCGCCGGCTTTGGATGCCGCACATGATCGTATCGGTGTTGCGCGATCCCGTTGAACGTATGCTGTCGAACTACAATTTCACGCTGCGCAGACCCGCCAATCCTTGGCATGACGAGGTGGTCAACAAGGGCATGTCCTTCGTGGAATATTCGTCCAGAATGCTCGACGCGATCGGCCCGCAATACAGCTTCTTCGATGAAACGGGCAAAGGGGTATTCGCTCGTACCGGCAACGCGACGGTTCAGGAATGTCTCGCCAATCTGCTGACAAAGGTCAGCTTCTACGGATTGAGCGAACGCTTCGACGAGTTTGCGGCCCTGACCGGCTACCTGCTCGGCCGCGCAAAGATATTGGCGATCGCTCCGGCGAACGTCACGAGTGAAATCCAGGATTTGACCGGGCTTCCGCTGAAGACAGCGCTGACGGCGGAGGAGCGGGACGGTTTGGGAAGCTTGATGAAGGATGATATCTGGTTCTATCAGGAGGCGGTCAAGGAGTACGACAGGCGTATGGCCGACCAGCGATTGCAGGCTGTGTTGTCCGACGTGCTGCCACTGATCAGATCGAGCCACGAGGCGATTAGTAAGATCGTGGCGCTGCGGGATCCGGCAGATCCCAGCCGTCCCGCATTTCAACGGGCAGGATGATAGCTCGAGTCTGATGGCGTTCAATGTGGATGCGCGCGTGTGCCTAAGCCAAGACTGACCATCGTTATCCCGATCAGGAATCGGCAAGAGCTTGGAGAGCGGGCGTTGAGGAGCGCCGCCGCCCAGGCGGTCTCGCAAACCGAGATCATTATTGTCGATGATGCGTCGGACCCACCATTCCAAATTCCGCCGGACCTCCGCTCGAATGAATCAATCAAGCTTGTCCGCCATCCCGATAACCTAGGTGCGAGCTCGGCGAGAAATACCGGTATTGCCTCGGCCGGCGCGGATTGGATCGCATTCCTCGACTCCGACGATTATTGGCTTCCGGGGACATTGGCGCCCCGGCTGGAAATCGCCGAGGCTGGTTTCGCCATCGATCGGAATCCGCTCGCGGTCCACGCCGCAGGTTTCATCCTGGAAAGCTCGATCACAAGGCGGCTGGAAACGCGCATACCCCGCGAAAGTTCAGATCCCCTGGACTTCGCAAGCGGTTGCTGGTTCGCACCTGGTTCGACGCTCCTGGTGCGCAAGGAGGCGTTCGATTCGGTTGGTCCCTACGATATTGAATTGCGTCGTCTCGAGGATTTGGATTGGTTCTTGCGGTTGGCGCTTCGAGGAGGGGCCCTGAAAGTCTGGAAGAAGCCGACCGCGTTGATCGGCTTTGAATCTCATTTTGCCGAGGTTCATCTGACGCGGGCCGTCGCGCGCTTGAGCCAGAAGTATCTTACGAAGCAGAGCCCGGATCGTCTCTCTGGAAAGCTGGCACGTCGGTTCAGGGCGTATATGAATATTGAACGTGCGGCGTGTTGCTCGAGCCAAAAGCGATGGTTCGGCGTGTTGTTTTATCTCGGCCGGTCTTTCTTTCGGGTCCCTCGGACGACGCTGCATCTTGCGAAGTTTTGGCGATTTGAGGCGCCACCGACCGAAATAGAGCCGGCCGGCGATGCCGCCGGGCGCGTCAGGATCGGAGTCCCTACCAGCGGCTAGCCTGGACTTCTGGTTGTGTGCGCGCGACCTACCGGGTTTCGCTTTGGTGCGCTGGATTTGCATATCATGGGTAGCGGCGGCACTAGCCAACCAGGGCCGCGACTGCGCGGTGTCTCGGCTAAGTGTAGAATTTGGTCCACTCGTGCTGGGATATGAACGAGGGGAGGTGTGGCTTCCTTCGATCGTAAAGTGYGACGGCTTCCTCATAGAACGCGATGTCGTCAGCCAGGATGACTTTCAGTTCGGTGACCTCTTCACGGCTCACTTTGGCCGCGTCGAAAGGCGTTCTATTCAAAGATTTGTAGACCCACGTTTGAAACCCGAGCAGCCACGAAAGCGCGGTGGTAAATTCGTCAAACTTCGATGAAAGGCCGAAGAGCGACACCTCATGCTCCAGCCGCCGCACGGCGTCGTTGACGGACCCATTTGGCGCGAATACGCCGAACTGGGTACCAATCGCTCCCGCGAACTTGTGGTGATAGTCGAGGACGGTCATGCCCTCTTTGTTGATGGTGTTCCGGAACACGTCCGGTTGCGTCGAGTTGAAGCGATAGTGGGAAATCACGCGCTCAACCGGATCGCGCAGGACCGCAACGGTGACGAAGCGGCCGGGCATCAGGCCGAATATTTCGTTGTCCAGATCGATATGGCCAGTGAAAAAGCTTGGGCGGACCCGATCATCTTCTGATCGCGGTGGCCCGGCAAGAGTGATGATTTCAGCCTTGGTGAACCGAGGAATAAAATCGACGCCGCGCGAAGAAACCCGCATCTTGTAATTCTTCATCAGAAGCCCGTTCAGTGTGGAGCCGGCAGACTTCTGGACATGGACGTGGATTAGCGGCGGAGCCAACGGCTCGCGCCGATGGAGCAAATCGTCGAAGCTGTAGACGTTCATCGAGGCAACTTGGGACCAGTCATTCGCGGGGTGGCTACCAGCATGTTGCACTGGCCTGCTGGTTGAATTTACTCGGTTTGCCTGCTTCACGGGCTATGTTGGAAGCCAGCTCGGATTGCGCGGCCCATTTTGCGAGACTGTTCGCTCCCTCGGCCAAATGTGCATCGATGGTCGCCGATGTCAGGCGGACCCCAAAATCGGCGGGAACCGCACGACTCGGACCACTATAATCGAACACCCGGTCAAGAATGAGGTCGCCTGTTGCCTTTCGATAATGCGACCGTTCCCAAAACCAGCGCATCGGCGAACGGTCACCGAGCGGCGGTATCGGTTCGGTGGTAATGGAGCTGGGTGCACTAAAGTCCCAAACGGGAAAAGGCTGGCGTCCGGCTTTCGCTGCTTCCTCTTCGTTGATGCGTACGAGTTCCTTGAGCCAGAACGCGTAGCGCTCTCCGAGCCCCAGAGCTTCGATCGCGGCGCGTACCACAGCATGAAGCGGTGTAACAAAGAGCCGGAGATCAGTGCCGTCGGTGTAGGCCTTCCGGACCATGAAGCGATACGGATCGAACGTCGTCATTCCCGTTTCGGGATTGGTGAAGCAGTATTGCATCTTTGGTGCAATCAGTATGGGATTCCATGCTCGTAGGAGCATGTGGATCACGGCCGTGGCGCCGCCGGCGCGATCCAGGACCGCCTCCTGGCCGTGCCAAACCCGCATGCCCTGGGAATCAAAATCAGCCGGTTCCGACTGCCGGCGGAGTGTCGCGACGGCGTCGCGCAGAGTTGTCGCCGAGAACAGCAGACCGAACTGCTCGCTTGCGACGTAGACCGCGTGGCTCAACGACGGGTTCTGCATCAACAAGCGGTCGAGCAAGGTTGTGGAAGGGGAGGYGCCACGGAGGGCCTGTTTGCTGCCCGTCGCAGCGAAGTGCAGATAGCCATCGCGATATTCCCCGCGCGCTATTCGAATTCGCACAAACGGATTGGCGGCGAGATATCGCGCTTCATCCCAATTTGGCGGCCTGAACCCGCCCAGCCGTCCTTCTGCCCGTCCTGCTGCGAGCCAATGATGATAGCCGTTGACGAAAGTGCTGTTCTTGACGGCGGCGGCGACGTCGGGATTGACTTGGAGATAGCCGGTTTCATCCCAATCCGCAGGCACGGCGGCTCCCTTGCGGCCTTCGGCGCGGCCGGCGAGTTCGAAATGCTCCCGGCCGGATTTGAATTCCTTGCGAAGGATTGCCGCCTTCACGTCGGGATTGACGGCAAGATAGAGCGCTTCATTCCAGTCACCAGCGGCGACCGGCACCGCCGCGGATTTAGGGTGGTCGCGAAGTGCGGCGTCGAGATATTCGGCAAATTCCCGAACAGCGGTTTCATCAAAGCGCTGCTCCTGAAAGGTGGAAGCAAGTGGAGAGTTGATATTGAACGCAAAGAAATCGAGGCCGACGACGGCCTGCTTCAGCGGAGCGCCGTACTTCTGCGCATGCAGGAAAGCGAGCATCACCGCGTAGGAATTGGACGAGGGAAGGGCGAAGTTGAAGACGGTGCCCGGTGTCCAGCCCCTGTGCCTTGGATCGATACCGACTTCGACGCGCGAACTCCCCAATGACACGGCACTCGGGTGCAGGCGGGCGACCTGGTATGGCTTGGCCACGATCACCTTCGGCTCGTAGGTGGGGCGTACCACATTGATGCCGGGCCAGCTCGGCGATCCCCAGATGAAATACGGGTCGACCGCGAGTATGAAGCCGGCGAACGCCGCCGGAGGAATCAGCAGGAATGCCAGCACGGCAAATGCGAATCGGCGATAACCGGTCTGCGGTCTCGTGGCCTCGGTCCCGAATGGGACATCGCCGGATTGCCAAATGAGCGTCAAGCTGACGTCCCGATCAGTTGCATGTTCCGACTATAACCACTCCGTACTGGAACAAACAGTCTGCGTAAGTCGGCCCCTGGTGCCAAGCCCAAGCCCAAGCCCAAGCCCATGGCGAGGTGGCCGGGAATCCACTAGTAAAGCATGCTGGTTTGTTTCGCGATCGCGTGGCAAGTTTCGACATGCTCCCGGTATGTATTGCACGAAGTGAACGTCCTGGATGCGCCGACCCCGGCAAGGGGGGATGTCGGTGATGGAACATCTACCCGCCGATCTGGGTCGCCTGGAAGCGGAAGCGATCTTCATCTTCCGTGAAGTCGTCGCCGAGTGCCGCAAGCCAGTCATGCTTTATTCGATCGGCAAGGACTCCTCGGTCATGCTGCATCTGGCACGCAAGGCGTTCTATCCGGCGAAACTGCCATTCCCGCTGCTGCATGTCGACACCACCTGGAAATTCCGCGACATGATCCAGTTTCGCGATGAAACCGCGGAGCGTCTCGGACTCGAGCTGATCGTCCACGTCAATCGCGCAGGGGTCGAACAGGGCATCAACCCAATTCAGCACGGCTCCGCTGCCTATACTGGCGTGATGAAGACCGACGCGTTGAAACAGGCGCTGGCTGCGCCTGGATTCGATGCTGCGCTCGGTGGGGCGCGCCGTGACGAGGAATTGAGCCGGTCCAAGGAGCGCGTGTTCTCGTTTCGCTCGAAAAACCATGTCTGGGATCCGAGAAACCAGCGTCCGGAATTGTGGAATATCTTCAACTGCCGCATTGCACCAGGTGAATCCATTCGCGTCTTTCCGCTCTCCAATTGGACCGAACTCGATGTCTGGCGCTACATCGAATATGAGAATATTCCGGTCGTCCCGCTGTACTTTGCGGCACGACGGCCGGTGGTAAGGCGTGGCGGAAATCTCATCATGGTCGATGATGCGCGGCTTCCGATCGGGGCCGACGAGGTGGTGCAGGATCTCGACATCCGTTTCCGCACGCTGGGCTGCTATCCGCTGACCGGCGCGATCGAGTCCAGTGCAGCGACGGTCAGCGATATCGTGCGCGAGCTGGAGACGGCTTCGATGTCCGAGCGGCAGGGCCGGCTGATTGATTTCGATCAGTCTGGATCGATGGAAAGAAAGAAGCGTGAAGGCTATTTCTGACCCGAAAGCCAAGCCGCCGTCAGGTCGGGGGGCGGGCCCGGTCCAGCGCGACTTGCTGCGTCTCATCACCTGCGGATCGGTCGACGACGGCAAGTCGACATTGATCGGGCGACTGTTGCTCGATTGCGGTGCAGTGTTCGAGGACCGCCGGCAGGCGCTGGAGCGGGATTCGAAGGTCGCAGGGACGACCGGTGATGCGCCCGACGCCGCGCTGTTGCTCGACGGGCTGCAGGCCGAGCGCGAGCAGGGCATCACGATCGATGTTGGCTATCATCACTTTGCGACGCCGCGCCGGCGTTTCATCGTCGCCGATACGCCCGGTCATCTGCATTACACTCGCAACATGGTGACGGGGGCGTCGAACGCGGATTTGGCCGTTCTGCTCGTGGATGCCGGCAAGGAAATGCTGGAGCAGACTCAGCGGCACAGCTTTATCTGCGCACTGCTTGGAATCCGGGACATCGTCCTCGCCGTCAACAAGATGGATCTCGTCAATTTCGAGGAGAGCGTTTTCGACGGAATCCGCGATGCCTTTGCCGGGTTCTCGGCTTCTCTTCACTTTCGGAGCGTCGTAGCGATACCGACATCCGCGGTGCTGGGCGACAATGTCACACGGCGCGGCGACCGCATGGCCTGGTATCACGGGCCGACGCTGCTGGAGCAGCTCGAAGTCGTCGAGATCAATCCCGATGCGCCGCAGCGGCCGCTCCGGATGCCCGTGCAATGGGTCAATCGGCCGGATGCGACGTTTCGCGGCTATGCCGGGACGGTGGCGTCCGGTGAATTGCGTCCCGGCGACGAGATCCTGATTGCGCGGACCAACGTTCGGACGCGAATTGAGCGAATCGTGTCGATGGACGGTGACCTGGAGCGGGCCGGCGGGGGCGATGCCGTCACGGTGTTGCTGGCGGACGATATCGACGTCTCGCGCGGAGACCTGCTCGCCAGCCCGGACAAACCACCGCAAATCGCCGACGCGTTCGCCTGTGACCTCGTCTGGATGTCGGAGGCTCCCTTGCTGCCGGGACGCAGCTATTTGTTGAAGTGCGGCAGCCGCATCGTCGGGGCCACGATTACAACTCTGAAGTACCGCGTCGACGTTACGAATTATGCGCATTTGGCGGCCAGGCAGCTTGCGCTCAATGAGATCGCCTGTGTCAACATTGCGACCGCCGAGCCGATCGCGGTCGATCCTTATCAGGAGAACCGGACGACCGGCGGCTTTATCCTGATCGATCGGTTTACCAACGAGACAGTCGGGGCCGGCATGATCCGCTTCGGCCTCAACCGCGCCGCCAACATTCACCATGCCGATTTCGACGTCACCAAGGCTGCACGGGCGCAGTTAAATGGCCAGCGTCCTTTCATTCTCTGGTTCACGGGGTTGTCGGGCGCGGGAAAATCGACAATCGCAAATCTGCTCGAACGGAAGCTGCACGCGTTGGGCAAGCGAACATACCTGCTCGATGGCGACAATGTTCGTCAGGGATTGAACCGCGACCTCGGCTTCACGGAGGCTGACCGGGTGGAAAACGTTCGTCGCGTCGCCGAGACCGCCAAGCTTTTTGTCGACGCCGGCCTGATCACGCTGGTTGCGTTGATCTCGCCGTTCCGCGCCGAACGACGAATGGCGCGTGCCATCGTCGAGCAGTGTGAATTCATCGAGATATTCGTCGATACACCGGTCGATATCTGCGAGCAGCGCGATCCGAAGGGGCTCTACCGCAAGGCAAGGCGCGGTGAATTCCGCAATTTCACCGGCATCGACTCGCCCTATGAACGACCCGAGGATCCGGAATTGATCCTCAACACAGCGGTTGAGGACGCCGAACGTCTCGCCGACCGGATCATGCAATTTCTGCGGCAGCGTGGCGTATTGGATCGACCAGGCGTCTAACCCCCAGGGAAACTGTTCGGCGCTAGAACTCGAAATAGATGAATTGGTTCGAACTCTGCGAGCCAATCGAATATGCGAGAACACACGCTACCGCCATGACGGTGTAAACCACGAGCGGAGGGGCTTTCCGGGCGGCAATGCGCACGCGGCGTGCATCGTCCCACGGGTGAAGCAGAAAGAAGCCGACAATCAGCGTGAGCTCGAACGCGTGCGCCGTCAGAAACGCCGATGCGTTGGCGAATGACCACGAGAAGAGGCAGCCCGAGAGTATGGTGAGTGCCGAACCGAAATCCTGTGCCCGGAAGAAGACCCAGAGCAGGGCCACGACATGAAAGGTCAGAAAGACGAGGACCCATCGAGGCGGCTTGAGCCCGCCGAACGGCAGCCGCGCCTGGAGCCGGCTCGCCGCCACGCCCACCCCGTGCAGGACGCCCCACACCAGAAACGTCCAGTTGGCGCCATGCCACAGACCGCCCAGCGCCATGGTCAGCAGAATGTTGCGCAAGGTCCTGGCGTCGCCATCCCGACTTCCGCCGAGGGGAATATAGACGTAGTCGCGCAGCCAATGGGACAGCGTGATGTGCCAGCGGCGCCAAAAATCGCCGATCGAGGTCGCCATATAAGGGCGCCGGAAATTGCCCGGCAAGCGTACGCCGATCAGTCGTGCGAGACCGATGGCCATATCGGTGTAGCCGCTGAAATCGCAATAGATCTGCACCGAATACCCATAGAGTGCGAATAGATATTCGGCCGTGCCGAGTCCGGCCGGCTGAGCGTAGATTTCGGAGACGACCGATCCGATCGGGTCGGCAAACACCAGCTTCTTGATGAGGCCGACCGCGAAGAGCGCCAGGCCGGGCAATATATTCCGGCGCAGGATCGGCATTTGCCGATGCAGTTGCGGGATCAGTTCGTGGGGACGCAGAATCGGACCGGCAATCAGATGAGGAAAGAACAGCACATATCCGAGCAGCCAACGAAGCGATGCTCGATGCGGATACTTGCCCGTCGAGACATCGACCAGGTAGGCGATCAGCGTGAATGTGACGAACGAAATGCCGAGCGGCAGCCCGAGGCTCAACAATCTTTCATCGTTTGCGACGCCGGCCAGACGACTCACGGCGCCGATCACGCCATTCCAGATGAAGTTGGTATATTTGAAGAACAACAACGGCGTGAGCAGTATCAGCACGCTGATGCCGAGCCGCCATCGGCGGCGCTCCGGGGCGGCTGATGTCGTCCAGGCTGTTGCGATGAATGTCACGAGGGTGAGAACGACCGGCAAGCCCGCGTAGGCCCAGTTCCAGTACCCATAGAACACGGCACTGCCTGCGATCATCGTATAGATGCGCAGATCCTTCGGGGTGAGCCAATGCAGGGGCAGATAGCAGGCGAGGAAGAGGATGAAGGCCGGCGAGCTGAACAGCACCTCTCATTCTTCCTTGGCAGGCGTGACTGGCGAAGCCAGGACCGGATAAATGGCCTCTGCCATCAGCGCGTGTCCCCGCGCGTTCGGGTGAGGGTCGCCGGGCATCGCCCAGATGTCGCTGGCAGCTATTCCATTCAGCGCGGGAAGCAGGTCCACATAGGCGAAGCCATTGTCGCGGGCGGTCTTGGCGACAATCTCGTGAACGAACTGTAGAGGATAGTGATCCAGATTATGGATGTCCGGCACCATCGCGAGCGTGACGCGGATACGATGCTCCCGTGCATAGGCGGCAAGTTTGGTGAATTCCACATTCATTCTGGTCACCGCGGATGAACCCGGCGCATAAATCCGCTGATAATGCGCGACGAGACTTTTCTCGCCGCTTTCGCCGAACACGCGATTGATCACGGTCCAGGCGGTCAGGGCGAGCTGGCTGTTGCGCAGCAGAAAATTTCCACCGCCTTGCTCGAGCGGTTCACCATCCCGGACGAAGGCAAGAACCAGCAGGTCGGTCGGCTTTAGCGGCGTCAGCCGGTGGAGGAACCGTTCGACGTAGCGTTCGGTATTGTAGTTACCGATGCCGGCATTGAGGATCTCGACGTCTTGCCCAGCAGCCTCGAATTTTGCCTGCAGCAGACTGGATACGACGCTTCCCTCAGGCACCCCCCAACCCAGGGCAATCGAGCTGCCGAGCATCAAGACGCGTCGGCGGCCCGGGGCAGGGGTCTCGCTGACGTTGCCGCCGCGAAGTCCCCAGGCATTGGTGCGTATTTCGACCGATTGCAGCGTCGCCTTTGCATTCGGTTGGTGCTCGTGGCCGAGGACGGCAAGCTCGCTGGCAAACTTGAGCTCGCGGCTATAGCGCCACATCTCGATATCGTAGTTCCGCATCGAGGCGTTCTTCAGCCGGAGCATGCCCTCGGCGGCGGCGGCGCATATCAAGAGGGTCAGGATGACGGTCAACGCGCCGGATAAGAAGATCCTGACGCGGCCCTGGCCCGATGTCGACCCGCTCTCCATATCTACTATCCCGAATATCGCAGCAATGATGCAACCTGTATCGTTTCGCGAGGGCGACGTCCACCGCCTGCCGGCGACCAGGGATTGACATGCGCAACAGTGGCCAGCTTTATTCTGAATCTATCAGTTTTTCCTGCGGAAGGTGGTTTTGGCGGTGCGGTATTTGACCACGCTGGGAAGCTTCTTGCGAACGACGTCGCTGATTGTCGGGAACACCCTTCTGCTAACGGCCGTCTGTCTGGTGATCGGTGAATGGTGGGCGCGTTCGATCGCGCCGCCAGCCCCCGAGGCGACGATGATCACGGTCCAAAATCAATACGGCGCTTTCCATCCGTGGGCTGGATTTCGCAACACACCCGGATTCCGGTACGAGCTAGGCAATTGGGTGCCGGTTGTTATCAACAGTTGGGGGTGGCGCGGTCCGGAGCCCAAAATCGAGCGCAGCAAATCGGTCAGACGCGCGATCCTGCTGGGCGACAGTGTCGGGTTTTCTTGCTGGGGGTGTCGCGAGGAAGCTTCTCTCGGAGGCGAGCTCAAGCGGGCGCTCGAGCTCCGGACGGACGAGGAGTGGGAGGTCATCAACACATCGGTCGGCGCCGGCTTCTCGAGCGTGTCTCTCGGCACTCTGGCGCACGATGCCATGCAATTCCGGCCCGATGTCGTGACCTCGCTGAACGGGATCAACGACATGCTTGTGCTGGACGATCGCACGATCTTGCGGTTCGGAGAAGGCCTTTTCAAGCACTCGCTGTATTACAAAACGCAGGTCGATATGGCCAAGGCGTTCGATCCGCGTACTGGAAAGATACAGCAGCAAGGTGTCCTGCAACAGCTCGCAGCCGGTTCTGCGCTAGTTCGGCTGGCCTCGCCATTGCTCGGCGCGCCTCAGGCTCTGCATCCGTTCCAGGGTGAGACCGGCAGGCCCACGAGCGAGGGCTATTCCACCGCGAAACTCGAACGGCTCGATACTTACGTCAGCAACCAGCTGGCGATGTCATATCTCGCGGAAGGAGCGGGTGCCAAGTTCGTTGGATTTCTCCAGCCCTATTTCTCACTCCAGCACAAGATCGTGGGTGAGGTGGACAAGGAGGTCATCAAGAGGACGGAGCCATCGTTGCTGAAATGGATGGACGATGTCTATCCGGTCGTGCGTTCGAAGCTGCAGGCTGCGGCCGACCGCAACCCGTCGTACCACTATGTCGATTTGAGTTTGATGTTTACCCGCGAACAGGTTTTCGAGGATCTCGCGCACATGAAGTACGAAACTCTCGAGCTGAGCACCGGGGGCGAGATGATGGCCGGCCGGATGGCGGATGAGATCGTGCGCGTTCTCTATGCCGGAAAGGTGCTGCCGGACTGGCACCAAAGCCATATCTCGGGAACGCCGCACAATTGGAAGGAAGCCGCCTATTTGTCGGCCAATCCGGACGTGAGTGCCCTGATCTCGGAGGGCAAGTTCAAGAACGGTTTCGAGCATTACCGGTCTGTGGGCTTCCTTCAGTTCCGCCACAGCGGGTTTCCCAGCTGGAACGAGAAAGCCTATCTTGAAGACAATCCTGATGTCGCCGCCTTGATCCGCTCAGGTGCCTTCGCCAGCGGATATGAGCACTACGTCAAGCAGGGACGGGCGGAAGGGCGCCGCAAGGGGATGCCCATGCAGTGGATTGAGGAAACCTATCTGGCAGCAAACCCGGACGTTGCCGCGGCGGTGAAGGCTGGCAAATATGGCAGCGGCGAGGAGCACTATATGAAGGTCGGTGCGCTCGAGAACCGGCGAGGCGGGTTCTCCGGCTGGGATGAAGAAGGTTACATCATCCCCTACGGGGACGTACGAAACGCGATCATCAGCAAGATGTTCCGGTCCGGAATTGAGCACTACCTGGCGGCCGGAGCGGTCGAGAAGCGGAATATTTCGCTAGGACTTCCATCCTTTCATTAGCGTTTCGGCGTGCCGAGCCGTCGATTGTCGGAGGTTGCAAATCGGGATTGTTAAAATCTATTCCGGATCGACCTGGGACATGCGATAGTTTCGCAGGAACCTGTTGAATCATGCGCGAAAGCCGTCGGCGTCCCGCCCGGACTCGGTGCATCATCGCTTCCGAGGTTTGGACATGCTCTCGTTTCTGAGCGAATTCTGGATGTTCCTGCGGGTACGGAAGAAGTTCTGGCTGCTGCCGATCTTCATCATGATGCTGCTATTCGGCTCGCTGCTCGTATTGTCGAAAGGCTCTGCGGTCGCGCCCTTCATTTACGCAATTTTCTAGATGGACAGCATCAGGTCATGACGAGCCATTCGCTTGAGACGAAGGACTTCGCGCGCCTTCTGGGAGATCCCGAGGATCAATTGCCGCCAGGCTGCCTTGCGGAGATTGCGCGATGCGACTGGCGATATGATTGGATCGAAGGTGAGCAACTCGACGGTGTCGTAACCGGTTTGCTCGAACGCATCCGCCGCAAGGAATTCTCGATTGTTGTTCCCGGCGACAAGTCGCGCTGGATCAAGGGATGGGGCGAGAACCTCACTGATTTCGTGGCGAGCAAAGGCGATGTCGACGCRCTGGCGCCGAAATACGTTCGACCGAACGTGCCGGTCCGGCTGTATCGGCGGTTTGCCCAGCCGGTCGAGCCGAACTTCGAGCAGAACTGGCGCAAGGTGTATCAGGAATGGCTGTTCCGTACCTATCTGGCAGACAGCGAGGAGATCTTTGAGTTCGGGTGCGGCTCCGGCGGCCACATCAGCGTGCTCGCGCAGATGTTTCCGGACAAGAAAATCACGGGTCTCGACTGGGCCGAACCGTCCTGCGAGATCATCAACAACATGAAGAAATTGCGCGGCTGGAACACCGAAGGACGCCTGTTCGATTTCTACAAGCCCGACTACGATATTGAAATTCACCGCGACAGCGTCGTCTACACGTTTGCCGCCCTCGAACAGGTATCCGATTCATTCGGTGCCTTTGTCGAGTTCCTGCTGGCAAAGCGCCCCAAACTGTGCGTTTTCGTCGAGCCGATCTACGAATGGTATGACCCCGCCAATTTCATCGATCATCTGGCCATGCGCGGGCACGCGATCCGTAACTTCCTGCATGGAATGCCGCGCGCGCTCCACGCCTTGCAAGACGAGGGGCGCATCGAAATCCTCAAGGAACACCGCGTGGAATTCGGCAGTCTCCTGCACGAAGGCTATTCGCAGACGATCTGGCGGCCGGTCTGAGCGGTCATCACCTGGCTCTAGCTTGCTGTCCGCGCGGCATACCAGCGAACGAGCTCGCTTAATCCGGCCTCGATCGGAATATGCGGCTCAAAGCCGAGCACCCGTCTGGCCTTTGACGTGTCGACCGTCCGGATCGGGATCGTCGTCGGCTTTGAAGAATCGAAGCGAGGCGAAACGTCATGGTCCGCCGCTTTGAGGATGGTCTCGACCACCTGACGAATCGAAACGGCCGACCCGTATCCGATATTGATTGGATCACAGACCGCATGCTTTTCGATCGCGAGCAGGCAGCCGCGCGCGAAATCCTCGACGTGGAGAAAATCGCGCATGTCATTGCCGCTTCCCCACACCTCGAACGGGTTGGCTTTTTCGACGGCCCTGCGTACCAGCGCGGGAATAACGTGGCTGCGGCTCGGGTCGAAATCATCATGCGGGCCGTAGACCGCCGTCGGCCGAACCAGCGCGACCTTGACGGTTGAGCGGCTGGCGACGAATTCGGCGAGATGCTCGAAGTAGCGACGCATCCGGCCATAGCCGAGATAGGAGGGGTGTGGCTGTTGTTCGCGCAACTCGTCTTCCCGGATCGGGTGATCGGTTGCAGGATAGACCGTGCTGCTGCTGAAGATCAGGATCCGTTCGACTTTCGCCGCCCAGGCGGCGTGCAGCACCTGCGCCGTCAAATTCAGGTTCTTGACGATCCCGGCCATGGCGTCTTCCGGGGACGCCCCGACGCCCGACACCGCGCCTGCCGCGTGGAAGACGAGTTGCACGCCCTGCATTGCTCTGAGGCAATCCTGCGGGTCGGCAAGATCGCCATGGACGGTCTCCACGCTGGAATCGGAAACGATCGGGGCGCGCTGGTGAACGGCAAGACGCACGCGGCCGCCTGCATTCAGGAGCGCCTGGGCGAGGTGGGTGCCGATAAACCCGGTTCCCCCGGTCACGAGAGATAGGCGGTGTTGAAAAAACATCAGCGGCTCAAAAACCCGTCAGCGCGATCGGGCGCGGTGTGGTCTCCGTCGTGTTCAGCGAGGCCGCGTTGCCTGCGAGCGATCCTCGAGCAACGTCTGGACGGCACCTCGGATCGATGCTGGATCCAGGCCGATGCGCTTGCGGATGTCGTGCACCGTCCCGTACCAGCCRCAGAATGCATCCGGCAGGCCGTGATAGCGCATGCGCAGGGCCGGGACTTCGGAAATCGCTTCGTAAAGTCCGTAGGCGTCATGGACGACCAGGATCTCGGTATCGCGGAACTGCTCGATCAGCGCCTTGTCGATCGGCTTGAGCGTATGGAAGTAAACGAGGTTGACCGGCAGGTCGCGGCACGCCTCCATCACGTTGGTGAGGATCGGGCCTGCGGTCATCACGGTCAGCGGTGCGCCTTCGTTCTTCAGCACCGTGCCTTTGCCGAACGCGGTATTGGTCTCGATCGTATGCGGATGATCCGACAGCCGGTAGTAGGTCGGCCGCGGGCTCTTGTATTGCGACCGGATCAGCGCGTCGACCTCCCGCTTGGAGCCGAGATGGAGGACCTCCATATTCGGCAGCATGCGCAACGAGGCAAGATCGGTATAGGCATGGTGAGTGGCGCCGTCCCAGGCGTAATCGAAGGTCGCGCCGCAGGTCACGATGTTGCCGGCGAAATTGTTGTAGCACATGTCGAGCTTGATCTGCTCGAGGCTGCGATCGGTCAGGAAAGGGCAGATCGTATGCACGAACGGGTTGAAACCTTGCGAGCTCAGGCCCGCGGTGACGCTGACCAGCGTGTTTTCGCAGATGCCCATGTTGTAGAACCGGTTCGGGTGCTTCTCCCAAAAGTCCTTGAACATGTACACGCTGATGTCGCYGAGCACGATGACGATGCTGTCGTCCTGCGCGGCCAGCTCCGAGACGGTGTTCTTAAATTGCGCCCGCATGGAGCTCCTCTTGAAGCTTGTTCAGTTCGTCCGGTTTCGGTGCGCGGCGATGCCATTCGTAGACATTCTCGGAGAGGGTTTGGCAGCCGTATCCCTTCACGGTATTGCAGACGACGACGCGAACCCGGTCGGTCGGCTTGGCGAGCGCCTGCTTGATTGCCGACAGATCATGGCCGTGCATCTCCGCCACGTCGCAGCCAAACGCGCGAAAGCGCTCGGCCGGATTCACGATCGGAAGGCAACGTCCCTGTGACTGGTTGTTGTCGTACAGGACCGTCAGATTGTCGAGCTTGGTGTTGACCGCGACCATGATCGCTTCCCAGACGCTGCCCTCATTGGATTCACCGTCGCCAATCAGGGTGTAGACCTTGCGCGTCGTGCCGGCGATCTTTGCGGCCAGCGCCATGCCGACTGCGATGCCGATGCCGTGGCCAAGCGAACCGGTCGAGGCTTCGACGCCGGGAACCTTGGTGCGATCGGGGTGGCAGCCGAACCGGGAGTCGAACGCGCCGAACGCATAGACATCCTCGAAGCTGAAGTAGCCGTGTGCGGCAAGGGTGCAATAGAAGCCGAGCGATGCATGCCCCTTGCTCAGGACGAACAGATCGCGCTCCGGCATGTCGGGCCGCTTGGGATCGTGCCGCATGGTCTGGTAGACGGCAGTCAGCATCTCCACGATCGAGAATGACGTCGGAATATGGCCGTGCCCGCTCTTGTGCGAGATGTTGAGGATTTCCGACCGGATCTTTCTGCAGATATCGTTCATCAAAGCACCACGTAGGATACGCGCGCAGTCATCGGCATGCGCTCCACCCTGAGGTTGGTGACGTCGAACACCTCGCGCAACGCAATCGTCTCGCCGGGGAAGATATCATCCGCGAGTTCGTCGAACACGAGTACGCTGCCTCTGAACAGATGTGGCTTGATCGCCTCGAGCGCTGCCTTGGTCGGCTGGTAAATGTCGAAATCGAAGATCGCGAGCGACACCAGGGTCTCCGGCTGGCGCTTCAGGTAGGCCGGGATCGTTTCCGTCGCGTCGCCCTGCACCAGTTCGAATTTCTTCAGGTGCGAGATCGGGTTGAGCGCTTCCTGCAGCTCTAGGATCTCGCCGAGATATTGTTGATAATTGTCGCTGACCGAGAATGATCCGTCGGTGGTCTTGCAGAGCTTGCCATCCTTGTCGCTCATGCCCTTGAAGCCGGCGAACGTATCGAAGCCGACGATCTTGCGATGCCGGTTGAAAGGCTCGAAAATTCCGCGCAGCGCCGACAGCAGCGAAAGCGTCTGCCCCCAGCGAACGCCGAACTCCATCACCACACCATGGGTGTTGATGATCTTACGGTAGATCTCATAGAAGAACAGAATCCGCGAAAGCGATTTCGAGGACAGAAACAGGCCGAGATTGGCGAGGAGCTCGTCCTCCGGCAACGGAGCGTGCTTGAGCATCTCAACGAATTTGAGCTGCAGGTCCTTCTCGCTTTGGCTCGAAAGCACGATCGCGTCGTGCTTCTGTGTCTTGATGTCCGCCATGATGATCGCCTGGAGTGTCGCGGATGAAGGGTTGGCCGGATTTCGCAGCTGGTTTTATCTACACTGCGGATCAGGGGCGCGTCTAGTGAGTGCCGCAGCTCGCGGACCCCTACGGGAAGTTGCTCTGAAATGCATCCAAGGCTCTCGCATTAAACACATCTTCGGGCATCAAGGTCCCCGCAGTCGACCGGTGCCGACATAAGCGGGTCCAAGCCAATCGATATACCTGTTCAGCGTCTGCCAGGAGGGCCGGGCAAAGGCGGAATGGAGCGCGCCAGCTTTGCGGCTGTCCACCGGCCCGATATCGTACGGATATTCGCCATAGCGCACGGAGAGGCCAAGTTGATCGACGATGCTGGATAGATGGACCAGGCCCTCTGATCCCAAATTGAACACGCCGGTGTGGCCGGAATCCATGGCTTGAATCACGAAGTCGATGATCTCGTCGTGCATCACGAAATTGTAGCGCGCGGTAGGCGCCAGGAAGAGCTGGCAATCTCTTTGGGTTAGTGCGCGGTGGACCGTGCTGGCGCGAATGGAAGGACCGAGCAGGGTCGTCGTGCGCAGGACCAGGGGCGCGGTTGCATGCTCCTGCACGTAGAGATCGGAAAACAGTTTTGTGAAAGCATAAGGGCCGGTGAGCGGAAGCAGGTCGATATCTTCGTCCTCGCGGATGGCGCGGCCGGTCGGCGGATAGACTGCCAGCGTCGACACGAAAATGAACTTGCGATGCGGAATGTTGACCAGTTGCTGCGTCAGCAGGAGATTGTCGGCCATGTAGCCATAGGCCGTCTTCATCGAGACGTCCTTTGCGGCATTGACTGCGCAATGGATGATGGCGTCGAACGGCGCCGCGGCGCGGATCAAGGGATCGTCGATCGACATCCCGCGCACAAAGGCGATCCCGCCGAGCGCGCGATGTACGGAGTGTCCGAGGCCGCTGCGCGCGCCGGTTACCAGCACATTGCGTGTGGGCTGTGTGGCCCTTGAGGAGAGACTTGCCGCGACGATGTCGTTCATTCTGTCAGGCCATCGATAAAGAACTGGGCCGTCCTCAGCCAAATGTTTTGGTCGGTCACTGACATCGTGCGGAACCGGCAACCTGAACCGCTGACCAGGATGAGCGCTTCACGAGTTATGAGTTCACCTTTCGGTTGCAAAGCAACTTCGAGTTTGCGCGGTGCGGAAACGTAGCTATAATCATCACTACAATCAACAATAGTGTTTGAGTCACAATCATCGGGGGTGTTTGATATGACGGCTGATTTGCCGCCCAGGACTCGAAAAACACCACTGGACGGCGTGCTCGTCGTGGAACCGCTCACTGTATTCGAGGACTTTCGCGGTGAATATGTCGAGCTCTACAACGACCCGGCGTACAAGGCCGCCGGCATTGGATATGAATTCATTCAAGATGATATTTCGGTTTCGCGCCAGCATGTCTTGAGGGGCATCCACGGCGACCGAAAGACGGCTAAGCTGGTTTCGTGCCTCCACGGAGCGTTTTATCTGGTGGTGGTCAACAATATTCCGGAATCGCCACAATACCGGCAATGGACCGCGTTCACGCTGTCGGACCGGAAACGCGAGCAGATTCTGGTTCCGCCGGGATTTGGCAATGGCCATGTCGTGTTGACTGAATCGGCGATGTTCCACTACAAGCAGACCACAACCTATGATCGATCCTCGCAATTCACGTTGCTGTGGAACGATCCTGAATTGAAAATCTGGTGGCCCATCCACAATCCCATCATTTCGCAAAGGGACGGCGGAACGTCCGCATGAGATCATGAAAGTCCTGATTACCGGCATTACGGGGATGGTGGGCAGCCATCTGGCGGAATATTTCCTATCGACGTTTCCGGAGATCGAAGTCCACGGGCTGGTGCGGTGGCGGAGTCCGCTGCGAAACATCAAGGGCATCTTGTCGCAGATCAAGCTTCATCAGGGCGATTTGCGCGACCTGAACTCCCTGGTGGTGCTGTTGCGCAATGTGAAGCCCGATCGCATCCATCATCTGGCGGCGCAGTCCTACGTCGATATGAGCTTTGTCGCGCCTGCGGACACCCTGAACAGCAACATCATCGGCACGTGCAATCTGCTCGATGCGATCCGGATCGTTGGAATCAATCCGAGGGTGCACATCTGCTYGTCGTCCGAGGTCTATGGGCAGGTCAGGCCCGAAGAAATTCCGATCACGGAACAAGCGCCGCTTCGCCCTGCAAGCCCCTATGCGGTCTCCAAGGTCGGCGAGGACATGATCGCCTGTCAGTACGGGCTGTCGTACCATCTCGACCTGGTGCGAACCCGCATGTTCACGCACACCGGCCCGCGTYGCGGCGACGTCTTTKCGGAAAGCTCGTTTGCGCGGCAGATTGCAGAGATCGAGGCGAACAAGAGGAGCGGTCCGGTGCTCGTCGGAAATCTCGACAGCGTACGCACGCTTGCTGATGTGCGTGATGCGGTACGGGCCTACAAGCTGCTGCTGGACCACTGTCCAAGCGGCGAGGTCTACAACATCGGCGGCAACGAAACGATGACGGTGGGCGATATCCTGGAGACCCTGAAATCTCTGGCGCGCGTGCCGATCGAGCACAAGGTCGATCCGAGGCGGTTGCGTCCGTCGGACGTCACGTTGCAGATTCCCGACTCAGGAAAATTCCACAAGGCGACGAACTGGACCCCGCAGATTCCGGCGCGGAAAACCCTGAGCGACCTCCTCGATTATCAGCGCGAGGCGATTCGCGCGGAGGGTGTTTGCTGACATGTCGATGGTCGTATGCCGGGCTCCGTTCCGGGTCTCCTTCTTCGGAGGCGGCAGCGACTATCCAGAGTGGTATCGTGACGAGCCGGGTGCGGTGCTGTCGACCACGATCGACAAATACATCTATATCACCTGCCGCTATCTGCCGCCGTTTCTCGGCACCAAGCATCGCGTCGTTTGGCGCTACGTCGAGCAGGTCGATTCGATCGGGGAAATTCTGCATCCCGCCGTTCGCGAAGGTCTGCGTTACCTCAATTTCGACGACAGTCTCGGCATCGAACTGCACTATCAGGGCGATCTTCCCTCGCGAGTCGGTATGGGCTCGAGCTCAACTTTCGTGGTGGCGTTGTTGAAGGCGCTGACGGGCCTGCGTGGGTTGAAGGCCGATCAGCAGAAGATCGCCGAAATGGCCATCGAGCTCGAACAGGTCCGTATGAAGGAGACTGTCGGATCGCAAGATCAGGTGGCGGCGGCGTTCGGCGGGTTGAACGTCATCAATTTCCACCAGAACGGTCGCTTCGACGTCAATCCGCTCGACCTCTCCCCCGAACGCGAGCGTGAACTCTCTTCCAATCTCATGCTGTTCTTTCCCGGAAGGAGCCGCTTTTCATCCGACCAAGCGCTCAGCGTGACGCAGAACCTGCCGAACCGCGTCGCCGAGATTCGCCGCATGGTGGCGATGGTCCGCGAGGGCGAGGCGATCCTGCGCCACGGCGACCTCAGGGACTTCGGACGGATGTTGCATGAAACATGGCAGCTGAAGCGCTGTTTGAGCGACAGGGTATCGTCGCCGGAGATCGACGACCTCTACGATCGTGCGCGGCGGGCAGGGGCGGTCGGGGGCAAGCTTCTCGGCGCGGGTGGAACGGGCTTTGTCTTGCTCTACGTGCCCAGGGAATGCCGGGCCGCGKTGATCGATGCCCTGACACCCCAGTGCGTCAACGTGCCATTTGCACTGGAGCGCGAAGGCGTGCGCACGGTCCATCAATCGAACAACGTGATTTTGCCAAATGACGGCTGAGTTCAAGACGGTCTTTCAAACCCCCTGGTTTGAGATCAGAACCGTTGACCCCGGTCAGGAGCCGAGTGGAACCACGGAGCCCTACTACTGTCTGGTTCGTCCCAATGGCGTCATTGCCTTCGTGCTTGATCGTGCGGGAGCGGTCGTTCTGGTCGAGCAATATCGCCCGCCACTTGGCCGGGTGACGCTGGAGATGCCGGCGGGGTCGGTGGACACGGGAGAGACTCTCGATGCCGCTGTCGTTCGAGAGGTTCTGGAAGAGACGGGGCTGGTCTGCGAGCGTTGGCACTCGATAACCCCGTGCCGCCTCGCTCTTCAGCGGGAAGATGTGGTCGACCATTTCTTCGTCGGTCTGGGGGCCCACGAGGCGGAGGGATACCAGCGAACGGAGCATGGAACCGTGCGTTTCCTGCCGCGATCCGAGCTGCTGGATCTGGTGAAATCGCATCGTTTTGACCAAACCGCGGCGCTGGGCGGGCTCTATGTGGCCGAGAAGTTATTTGGTATTGACTTGTTGACAGCCGATCTGGCGTGTATCCAATCGGTGCTGGCTACTTCGGCGGGTGGGGACCTGGGAACTGACAATGGTTCGGATCGGGCTCGTCCAGATCAACAATAGCTTTTCCGGTCAGAACTACCTGCCGTATTCGATTGCGTGCCTGCAATCCTACGCCGAACACCGGCTGCCGCCTGGCAAGTTCGATTTCCTCCCGATGATCTATAAGCGGATTCCGGTGTTCGAGATTGTGGCCCGGCTGGAAGGCGCAGACGTCATCGGCTTCAGCGCCTATGTGTGGAACGCCAGAATATCGCTGGAGGCGGCGCGGCGCATCAAGCAGCTCCACCCGGATCGGCTGGTGATCTTTGGCGGACCGCATGTGCCTGACCATGCCGAAAGCTTCCTGCGCAGCAACCCGTTTATCGATCTCGTCGTCCACAACGAGGGGGAGAAGACTTTCGTCGAGCTGCTGAACCGGCTTCCGGAGCGCGACTGGAGCGGAATTCACGGCGTCAGTTACATCGACGCCGCCGGTAACTTCGTGCGCGCCGCGCCGGTCGAGCGAATGCGCGACCTGGAAGAGCTACCGTCGCCATTCCTGAACGGCATTTTCGATGGCCTGATCGCCAGTAACCCGGAAGAGCAGTGGATCGGTCTCTGGGAGACCAATCGCGGCTGCCCGTTCCAGTGCACGTTCTGCGATTGGGGTTCGGCGACTGCCGGCAAGGTGACCAAGTTCGAATTCGACCGTCTGCGTCGTGAGCTTGATTGGTTTGCCAGGCACGAGGTCAAATACATCTTCGTCTGCGACGCCAATTTCGGCATTCAGAAGCGCGACGTTGAAATCGCGGAGGCGGTGGCGGAGATCCGCGAGCGGACCGGATTTCCGCATGGGTTCTCGGTGCAGAACACCAAGAATGCCACTGAGCGCGCCTACCAGACCCAGAAGATCCTGGCGGATGCAAAGCTGAACAAGGGGGTTGCGCTATCGATGCAGAGTCTTGATGCGACCACGCTCAAGAACATCAAGCGCGACAACATCTCGCTGGAGACCTATTTCGAACTGGCGCGGCGATTCACGGCCGACAAGGTCGAGACCTATAGCGATATCATCCTCGGACTGCCCGGCGAGACCTATGACACGTTCCGGAACGGCGTAGACAAGCTGATCCGGCTTGGTCAGCACAACCGCGTGCAATTCAACAATCTGACCATTCTGCCTAACGCGGAAATGGGCAACCCCGACTATCTCAAGAAGTTCGAGATGGGGACGGTGCAGTCCGAGATCATCAACATCCACGGCACGCGCGAAGAAATGCCCGACGATGTTCCCGAGGTCCAGGACCTCGTGATCGCAACCTATTCGCTGCCGCCGGAGGAGTGGCGCAAGACGCGGGTGTTCGGCTGGATGGCGGCCTTCCTGCATTTCGACAAGCTGCTGCAGCTGCCGATGATGGTGGCATGCGAGCTCGGCGGGCTGGCCTATCGCGACATCATCGATGCGTTCCTGACGGCCTCGAAAGAAGAGTATCCCGTCATTTGCAGCGTGCGCGAATTATTCGACAGCGAGGCACTGTCGATGCAGAATGGCGGACCCGAATACGTCTATTCGAAGGAATGGCTCGGGATCTATTGGCCGGCCGACGAATACATGTTCATCAAGCTGACCTCGGAAGGGCGCTTGCAGACGTTCTACGCGGAGGCGGAGCGGCTGCTGCCCGATCTGCTCGCAAAGTCCATGGTCGATCAATCCTGGCCGCTGCTCGAAGGCGCGGTGAGGGAGGCGATCAAGCTGAACGCGGCCTTGATTTCGCAACCGTTCGTGCTGGACGATCTTCGGATGTCCACGCGCTACAACGTCCTCGAATTCTGCGACAATGTACGCAAAGGCGCGCCGGCGGCGTTGCGCGAGGCGCCGTCCGAGGTATTGATCGAGCGCAGCAAGTCCCGCTATTCCGATATTCTTGACTGGTGCCGCGAAGTCGTGTGGTGGGGCAACAAGAAGGGCGCCTATCTCTATATCAACCGCAGTATCCCGGCCGAGCCGCAGCTCGCCGGACATTACTGACCTCGTAGCGAGCCAAGCCCTTGCGCTATCGGCCGCTCGGCTCCACCGGAATCATGGTCTCGGCCATCGGCTTCGGGGCCTGGGGGATCGGGGGTTGCACGCCCGGCGCCACTTCCTACGGCGAGACCGATGATCAGGAATCGCTTCGTGCCCTGAACGCGGCGTTCGATCGCGGAATCACCTTCTACGATACGTCGAACGTCTACGGGGACGGTCACAGCGAAGAACTGATCGGCGAGTGCTTCGAGGGTCGCCGAAGCGATGTCATCATCGCGACCAAGGCCGGCATCACGACATCCTATCGCGGATACGACTTCAGCCCGGTGGCGTTACGGACGTCGATCGAAGGCAGTCTGCGCCGGCTGCGGACGGATTATGTCGACGTGCTCCAGCTCCACAACGGCAGTCCAGACATCGTCATGGGCGGCCTCGAAGTCGTGGAGCTGATGCAGCGGCTCGTGACCGAGGGCAAGGTGAGGTGCTGGGGCATCTCGACGCTCTCGCCGGAAGACGCGCTCGCGCTGATCGATGTGGCCGGCGTCGGCTGCTTTCAGGTCAACTGCAACATGTTGGACTGGCGTGCGATCGATGCCGGATTGCCCGGTCAGGCGGCATTGCGGGGCATCGGCATTGTCGCCCGTACGCCGCTCGCCTCGGGATTTCTGGCCGGAGGCGTCGGCAAGGACACCGCATTTCCCGCCAATGACCACCGCAGCAGATGGCCACGAGATCGAATCGTCACCTGGATCGAGGCTGCCCAAGCGGTCGTCGACAGTGTCGATCTAGCCGATACGCCCGGGAATCGCGTTGCGCTGGCGTTGCGATTTTGCCTTTCGGTGGACGGAGTTGCCACGGTGATTCCAGGCATGCTAACGCGTAGCCAAGTTCTGGCCGGCGTCGCGGCTTGCGAACAGGGGCCGCTTGGGCGAGATGTCATGCTGAGCATCGAAGGCGGCTACCGCCGTTACGAAACCCGGTTGCGGGCCTGACGTCTGGGATAATCTTGCGGGACATCGTAAGTTCTTCTGCGCGGACTTCTCGTCCGGTCTGCCTGTCGGGTGCGATATTCAGAACGCGACGCCTGACGCGGAGTGGTGCACGAAGTTGGGAGTGGTCTTGGTCTCAACCGTTGTAAAGCCGATATCGGAACCGCATCCCGTGGCGTCAGCGATCCACGGGAGCTTGAAGACGTTGTCCAATGCCCTGAGCTGGGCGTGGCTCGACACGGTTTGCCAGTATCGGCGGTCGAGAATCGGCCCTCTGTGGGAGACCCTCAACGTTCTCGTGATGCTACTGGGGCTGAGCGTCGTCTCTTCGGCGATCTTCGGCAGCAGCGTCTCCGATATCATCGCCTATGTCGGCGTTGGCATCATCGTCTGGTCGGCCGTGTCGGCGCTGGTCATCGAAGGGGGTGGCGTCTTCGTCAGGAATGCCGGATATCTCAGCAATTCCACGCTCGGTCTTGGTCTTTATGTCGGCCGAACCGTGTTCAAGATCATGATCACCTTCGGTCATCACGCGATCATCTATGTGATGGGGATCGTGTTTGCGCTCGTACCGCTCAGTTGGACCAGCCTGCTCGCGATCCCCGGGATTGTCCTGCTGTTCGTCAACGGCTTCTGGGTCGTGATGGTGCTCGGCTTCATTTGCGCGCGGTACCGGGACGTCGAGCTGATCGTGCGCAACTTGATGCAACTCGCTTTTTTCGTGACGCCGATATTCTGGAATTACCGGCAAATCGCCAGCAATCGGCAGTTTCTCGTCGAATACAACGTGCTGTTCTATTTCATCGAGATCATCCGCAATCCGCTGCTCGGCGAGGTCCCGCCGCTCGCGCACTATTTGACGGTTCTCGGGGTCACCGTGGCTGGCTATGGCCTGGCCTTTTTCGTTTATCGCCGGATGCGCGGTCAACTCGCATTCTGCGTCTAGAGAATGTCGGAAAAGGGGGCACCGGTTTTCCGATAAGATCATGCTCAAACAGCAAATGACCTCGAGAAGCGGCTGACCCATGACTCACGTGCGTCTGAAGAACGTCAACGTCAGCATACCGATCTACGACAGCCATGCGCTCCGCCTGATCCGCCTGCCGTCGTTCAGCAACGTCCGGGTCGGCTCCGACTCGGCAAGCCGCACCAACGGCGTCATCGTCATTCATGCCTTGAAGAATCTCTCGCTCGAACTGGAAGAGGGTGACCGTGTCTGCCTGATCGGCCACAATGGCGCGGGCAAAACCACCCTGTTGCGCCTGGTTGCCGGAATCTATCCGACGTCGACCGGTTCGGTGGACGTGAAGGGAAGCGCATTTACGCTGCTCAGCGGCAGCATCGCGCTGAACGCCGATGCGACCGGCTACGAGAACATCAGGCTGATCGCAAACCTCTACAACTGGCCCAGCGAGAATTATCAGGACCTGGTGCGTGACATCGAGGAATTCACCGAACTCGGCGTTTATCTGTCGTTACCCACGCGCATCTACTCTGCAGGCATGCAGGCGCGGCTCGCGTTCGCGCTCGCGACCGCCCAGAATCCCGACATCCTCTTGATCGACGAAGGCATCGGCGCCGGCGACGCACATTTCCAGGAGAAGGCGCGCGAGCGGGTGAACCAGTTCGTCAGCCGCGCGCGGATATTGCTGCTGGCGTCACATTCGAAAGACCTGTGCCGGTTGATGTGCACCAAGGCGCTGGTGCTGTCCAAGGGCGAGAGCGTCTTCTTTGGCGGTGTCGACGAAGGCTTCGCCTTTTATGAGGGGCTGGGCTGAGCCGCCGTCATGAGGCCGTTCGAGGTCATCCTGCTTCAGAACGTGAAGTAGATGAATTCGCTCACGCGATTGACCGCCACCAGATTGTAGGTGAAGGCGACGCCGAACAGCAGGCCAAGCGCCGCCGCCCAGCCAAACGTCGGACGCCAGGCCAGCCGGGCATTTTTCGAACGGCCTTCGCCGAGCAGGAACTGCTGGGTGTTTGGCAGCCCCCACACGATCGCCAACGCCGCGACGAACCAGCCGAGGAGCAGACCGCCGGCGAGCCGGTCGTCTTCAACACCGACCCCGATCGCCTTCAGCATCTCCGATAATCCCGGCGCAGGATCGAGGAGAGGGCCATGGAGCCAGCCATGCATGCCCCTCATGCCATCGAGAACGCGATGCGCTGCATCGAAACTCTCGGCCCGAAAGAAGACCCAGGCGAGCACGACCAGGAGAAAGGTGGCAACCCGCGCGATCCATTGCCTGACGACATTGACCTCGCGCTCGCCGCGAAGATTCCGCCAGGCGTGATTGACGAGCAGGAACAGGCCGTGCAACCCGCCCCAGGCGACGAACGTCCAATTTGCGCCATGCCAGAGGCCGCCGATCAGCATGGTGAGCATGATGTTGACATGGCGCCGGGCCGGTCCGGACCGGTTGCCACCCAGCGGGATGTAGACGTAGTCGCGCAGGAACAACGACAGTGTGATGTGCCAGCGCCGCCAGAAGTCGATGATGCTCGTCGCCTTGTAGGGCGAGTTGAAGTTGAAGGGGAGGACGACGCCGAACATCAGGCCAAGTCCGATCGCCATGTCGGAATAGCCGGAAAAGTCGAAATAGATCTGGAAGGTGTAGGCCAGGGCGGCTCCCCAGGCGTTGACGAAGCCGGGCGTTCCGCCGCTCGCCGCGGAGGCGAATACGGGCGTCGCGTAGGCGGCCATGCTGTCCGCGATGATCGTCTTCTTGAACAGGCCGAACAACAGGAAGCTGATGCCGAATGCGAAGTTCTGCCAGGAGAAATGCGCGAAAGTCGGGGCGGAAAACTGCGGCAACAGCTGATGCGGGCGGATGATCGGGCCGGCGATCAGATGAGGGAAGAAGCTGACGAACAACGAATAGCGCGCCAGCGACGGTTCGGCCCGCTTCTGTTGCCGGGTCTCGATCAGATAGCTGATCTGTTCGAAGGTGTAGAATGAAATCCCGACCGGCAGCGCGATGGTTGGAATGAAGAACGAGGCCGAAAATAACCCGTTGACGGTGGAAATGATCAGGCCGGTGTATTTGAAGTAGCCGATCAGCGCGAGATTGAGCGTAATTCCGCCGATCAGCCATGCTCGCGAGCTCAGGCCGGAATGAGCGATCGCGTAGCCGAAGAGGAAATTAACGACCACCGAAACGAGGAAGAGAACGAAGTTGAACAAGCTCGAATAGGCATAGAAGATCAGGCATGCAGCAAGCAGGAACAGCAGCGCCGCATTCCGTCCGCGCAGCCAACCAAGCAGGTAAAAGCCGCCGAGCGTGATCGGCAGGAAGATAAACAGGAAGATGGGCGAGTTGAACAGCAAGGATTACCAACACGTCGCTTGGCTTTGGCGATTTTGAACTTTCGAGCCTTGGGTCACGGCGGAGATCTGCGTTGCAAATTCAGAATTGGTGGCCGCCCAATCGGCAATTCCGGCACGGCTATGCGCGAGATGCGCATTGATGTTCTCGGCCGTGAGGCGGACGCCAAAATCCGCCGGGAGCGCGGATTCCGGACGACCATGTCCGAAGATGCGATCGAGGACGAGATTGCCGGCCGCATGGCGGTAATGCGAAAACTCCCAGAACCAGCGCATCGGCGTTAGATCGGTACGTTCCGGAACGGTCTCACGTGCCACCGAGTTGGCATCGCTGAAGTCCCACAAGGGAAACGGTTTGCGTCCGGCACGCGCAGCCTCCTCTTCATTGATTCGGACCAATTCCCTCTGCCAGAATTCGTAGCGGCCGGAGAGGCCGAGCGCGACGAACAATTGCCGAACCGAAGTATGTAGTGGCGTCATGAAGAGTCGCAGATCGGTTTCCCGTTCATGGGCCCGCCGAACCAGGAAGCGGAATGCTTCGAAACTGCTCATTCCGGTGTCGGGGTTGTTGAAGCAATACATATACCGCGGCGGCATGAGCCAAACGTACCACCGCCAGCTCAGAACGTTATCGCGGAAAACCTGGCCGTTTCCTCCGTTCTTGCGAATGTTGCCGTCCTGCCAATCCCAAATACGCATGCCACGGTTGTCGAACGATGCGGGCTCCGATTGCCCGCGAAGTGTTGCGAGTGCGTCGCGCACGGCCGTTGTCGAAAAAATCAGGCGGAATAGCTCTCCAATCTGAAACGATGCTCTTCCGAGCGTCGGCCAACGCGACAGTAGCGCGTCCGAAAGATCGGCGTGCGGGAATCCGCCCGTCAATCCTTGCTTTTGACCGACTGCGGCGTAGTGCGAATAGCCGTCGCCGTATTCGCCGAGCGCCAATCGGATGCGTGCATCGGGGTTCCTGGACAGATAGTTGACTTCGTTCCAGCCGTCGGGGAGGAATCCGCCAATTCGCTTTTCGGCACGTCCGGCCGCGAGATAATGGTGATAACCGTTCAGAAAAAGACCTTGCGAGATCTGATATTCGACGTCGCGGTTGACTTGCAGATATCTCGTCTCGCTCCAACCCTCCGGTGTGAAGCCGCCCTCGCGACCTTCCACCTTGCCGGCGGCGAGATAGTGGTGATAGCCGCTGATGAAGGTGCCGCGGGCAATCTCGTTTTTCACGTCGGGATTGACGCGCAGATAGAGCTCTTCGCGCCAGCCGGGCGGGGGCGTGCCGTCCTGCCGGCCTTCGGCGCGCCCGGCGGCAAGATAGTGGTGATAGCCGCTGACAAAGGTGCCCCGCTGAACTGCGGCGGCGACGTCAGGATAGATTCGAAGATACTGCGCCTCATTCCAGTGAGGTGGCGGCGCACCGTTCTGCCGACCTTCGGTGCGCCCGGCGGCAAGATAGTGGTGATAGCCGCTGACGAAGGTGCCTCGCCGAACTTCGGCGGCGACATCCGGATAGAGTCGAAGGTAGAGCGCTTCGTTCCAGTCGGTGGGGGGACTGCCCTCCGCTAACCCGGCTTGGGTGCATTTCTCACGGTCCGCGTCTTTGCAAGCAGGGTCCGTGTCGGCTTCCGTCGGCAGCGCAGGCTGAGCCTGCGTGCGAGCCACTTCCCCGGGAGCAGGCGCTACAACGGAGGCAGGAGGTTTGCCCGCGCCGTGGGGCCGGCGCTTTGCAAGCTCTCCCGTCAGAAAATCGGCGAAGGCCCGAACCCCGTCGCCGGAGAATCGACCCTCCAGATATGTCTGGTCGCGCGGAAAGAAGATGTTGAAGCCGAAGAAATCCAGGCCGATCACGGCTTGCTTGAGCGGTGCAACTGATTGCGCGTGGAGAAACGCCAGCATGACCTCATAGCTGGTGGCCGAAGGCAGGCCGAAGTTGAAGACATTCTTGCCGTCCCATCCGGGATGTCGCGGATCGAGCGCGACCTCGGCGCGGGAACTGCCCAATATGACCGCGTCGGGCTTGATCCGCCGCACCTGATACGGCTTCACGGCGGGATCGTGATTTTCGTAGCGCGGCCGCACGACATTGATCCCCGGAATGTCAGGGGTTCCGAACACGTAGTAGGGATCAACCAATACGATGAGCGCGGAGAGGGCGAGCGGAGGTATCGCTACAAATCCAATGAATCCGACGGTAAAGCGTCGAAAGCTGGAGCCGATTGACGATGCGGGATCGGCAGCCTTGCTGGTCGCAGAGACGAGTGCGCTCACCTTGGTCGTGGCTCGCTTGAGTTGATTTCGTAGGTTGAGCGCAACCTATCCAAGGACTCCACGAGGGTCAAATGGGCAGGAACGCGAATAGGAGCAAGCTATCAGCGCGCTGCTCGAGCTTGACGGTTCCGAACTTTCCGGCCGTGCGCCGCAGCAGAGATCTGCATTGCAAAACTCGGAGTTGATGGTCGCCCAATCCCGGGA
>NZ_JBFUES010000001.1:0-46661 GCF_056403875.1 Bradyrhizobium sp. P2_E8 | reverse complement strand
AGCCATGATCTCGCCGCCGTCGAGCAGGTCGCCGACCGGGTGGTGGTGATGCAGGGCGGGCGGATCGTCGAGCAGGGATCGCGTGACGAGATCTTCGATCGTCCGCAGCATGACTACACAAAGGCACTGCTCGCGGCCGCGCCCGTGCTGGACTTTGCGGGGGCGGCAACGGCGCGCGCCTCGGGCTGAACAGGATCTTGCGTGTGAAGCGTTTTGCCGATCGATCCAGGTCTTGAACCCGGCGGCATCGGTCACGGCATGCGGGATTTCGCCAGCACGCAGTGAATGCCCTTGTTGCCGTCGACCAGCTGCGTGACGCGCAGGTCTGCGGCGATCGAGCAGAGCGTATAGGCATCCTGGGCGCTGAGGCCGCTGTGCTCGCGGATCAGCGCGATCATGTCGCGCAGCGCGGCCTTGGCCGCGTCGTCGAGATCCTCGTCAAAGCCCATGGTGATCCAGTCGGACGCAGTCTCTGCGCGCGGCGAGGCGAGGCGAAGATCGCGGCGGACGTGGAATTCGAAGGTGCCGGTGAGCGCCGCCTCGATCGCGGTCAGGCAGACTTCGCCATCGCCCTGGAGCGCGTGGCCGTCGCCGGCGGAGAACAGCGCGCCCGGCACGAAGACCGGAAAATAGAGTGTGCTGCCGGCGCCGAGCTCCTTGTTGTCCATGTTGCCGCCGAACGCGCGCGGCTCCTTCGAGGACAGCCGGCCCCAGGCGGGCGGTGGCGCGACGCCGAAAATGCGGAAGAAGGGGGAGAGCGGCAGCTCCTGTCCCCAGGGCAGTTTTGCGACGTTGCGCGCGCGGTCCAGCGGAATGTGGATGCGGCGGAACTCGGGAAAATCCTCAGGCAGCGTGCCGAGCGTCGGGACCTGGAGATTCCAGCCCCAATTGCAGCGAAGCTCGATGCTCAGCACGCGCACTTCGAGGACGTCGCCGGGCTCGGCGCCCTCGATGTAGACAGGTCCGGTGAGAAGGTGCGGGCCCGGACCGCGGAACGCGCTTGCCAGCACCTCCGCATGTCCGGGCACGACGTCGAAGCCGAGCGACGGATCGGGCAGATCGTCCGGCTCGCCCGAGAGGGTCTCGATGGTGACGCGGTCTCCGGATGCGATCCGGAGCACAGGCTTCAGACGTCCGTCCCAGAGTCCCCACTGGACGTTTCCGGGGGTGGATCGCAGGACGAAGTCCATGTCTGACGTTACCTTCCCGCGCTGCTCGCAACGATCGAGGAAGGCGAGGTGACGTGCTTGCCCAGCGCAAGATAGACCAGCCCCGAGACCCCGATCCCGAACAGCCAGCTCAGATCGGCCCCGCCCAGGAGGTTGATCGAGACCGGCCCCTGGAGCGCGCCGACGAGGCCGTCCTCCACCAGCCATCCGGCGACGAGACCGGCGAAGAACGCGATCATGCCGGCCCAGTTGATGTCGCCATAGGCGCTGGTCTCCGGCGAGCGGTAGAGCTCGGCGACGTCGATCTTGCCCTTGCGCTTGAGGAAGAAATCCGCAAGCACCACGCCGGCCCATGGGCTCATCCACAACAACAGGCTGATCATCCAGTTGTCGAACGCTTTCGCAAAGGACGGCGCGAAGATGAAGTACAGCGTCACCAGGTAGCCGGCCACGCCGACGATGACGGTGAGCCAGAAGCGCGAGAACTTCAGCCCCGCGCTCAGCGCCGCCAGTGTCGCCGAGTAGACGTTGAGGATGTTGGTCGCGATCGGGCCATGCAGCACCATCAGCAGAACGAGGATGCTGACCGGCCCGCCGAACACCGCGCTGACCATCTTGGCGGGATCGGTGTCCAGCGTCGTCGAGGCGATGGTCGCGCCGAGAATGCCGAGCCAGACCGTCGGCACGAACATGCCGACATAGCTGTACCAGAACACGGATTTCGACGATACGCTTCGCGGCACGAAGCGCGAATAGTCGGAGGCCCAGGTGACCCAGGAAATGCCCCAGCCGACGCCGATCGCGGTCATGAGCAGGGTCAGCATCGCCAGATGCGCGCCCGGCGGCAGCGAGGTCGTCAGGCTCCAGTTGACGACACCGGGGCGCGTCCAGGCCAGCACGCTCATCAGCACCATGATGGCGATGGTCGGCGGCACCGTGTATTTCTCGAAGGTGCGGATCGCGTAGAACCCGTAGACGCCGATCAGGACCTGCGCCGCCATCACCAGCGTGATGATGACGATCTCGATCAGCCAGGTGTCGGGCACGCCGAACTGGCCGAGAATGYCGATTGAAACCTTCACCGGGAAGTAGGTGTTCACGCCGATCCAGCCCAGCGTCATCACGAACATCAGGATGCTCGGCAGGTAGGCGCCGCGGACGCCGAACGCGGATCGGCTCAGTACCATCTGGTTGACGCCGGTCTTGTGCCCCATCACCGTGAAGGTTGCGAAGATCGCGCAGCCGACGATGTTCCCGAGCACGATGACCGCGATAGTCTCCATCAGTCCGAGCTTCAGGATGATGCCGAGCGCGCCGAGCGCCCAGTTGACCGGCGCGATGTTGGCGCCGGCCCAGATCCACATCTGCTGCGGTCCGGTCGAGTCCCGGTCCGCATCCGGAATTGGCTCAATGCTGTGAATATCAGCGCGAAGTTCGGAATCCGTCATGACATCCCCCAATACGAAGCACGCTGCGCATCGTCGCAGCATAAATCGTGCCATTGGTTGCACAGCCGCCGGAGCGGGGCGTGCGCCGATGCCGGATGCAATGTGGTTCGCGCCGGATTGCTGTTGAGATTTCAAATGCGATCGACGTCACGCGCAGGCTTGTATCGGCTCACGTCGAGCCACCTGCTTGCAACCCGGCGACCGGCGCGGAGCCTCAGGGGCTTGCGCGCGCGAGCAGCGGTACGATGATAAATTGGGCAGCCCAACTCAAAAGTGCAGCAGCCGCTTCTAGTCGAATAGGGCAGCGGCGCTGTCGCGGCTGGGATTGCCGGCCACGATGCGCTGCATCATTTCGATGAAGAGCGCCTGTTCCCGCTCGCTCAAATCGCCGAGCGTCGCACGGTGCGCCCGTCGTGCCGCGCCTTCGATCTTGACCAGCAGGGCGGCGCCGGCAGGCGTCAGGCGGCACAATCGCGCGCGGCGATCGTCCTTGTTGATGGCGCGCTCGACCAGGCCTCGTGCGGCGAGCCGCTTCAGCGCACCGGTCGTCGTCGTTCGATCGAGGGMGATATCGGCCGCCAAAGTGGTCTGATCGGCGGTTTCGCGCACCGCCAGCGCCGAGAGCAGGCTGTATTGCAGCGGTGTGACCTCGAACGCGCCGCAGGCTTCCTGAAACAGCGCGACATGAATCTGGTGCAGCCGCCGGATCAGATAGCCGGGACGTTGCGACAATGGCCAGGGGCGGTGCTTGCCCCCGCTGCGACGCGTCTTCCCCTGCCGCAATGCACGCTCTCCCAAGCTGGAACCCCGCCGCGCTTAGCTCGATTCGAGTGCGCCCGCCACCGTCAGATCATGGCACGAAGCTTGCTTTTGTCAAAATGCGAAGCATGCTTCGTATTTCCGGGGCGAAGCAATCGCCGCCGTGAGGAGAGGAGAGCGCCATGTCCATCACTGCCAGCTTCGACCTTCTGCTGCGCGGCGGTCGCGTGATCTGTCCGGCCTCGGGCGTGGACGGCATCCGGGACGTCGCCATCCGCAACGGCAAGATCGCCGCGGTCGCGCCGGACATTCTGCCGACGAGTGCGAAGGAGCTCGTCGATGTCGGCGGCAAGCTCGTGCTGCCCGGGCTGATCGATACCCATGCGCATGTCTATCAATATGTCTCCGGCCGCTTCGGCATGAACCCCGACATGGTCGGCGTGCAGTCGGGCGTGACGACGGTGATCGACCAGGGCGGTCCATCCTGCATGACGCTGCCCGGCTTTCGTCATTTCATCGCCGAGCCGTCCCGTACGCGCGTCTATGCCTTCCTGTCCGCCTATCTCGTCGGCGGACTCGAGGGACATTATTATCCGCAGCTCTACAGCCCCGACGGTGTCGACATCGATGCGACCGTCAAGGCGGCGACGGCCAATCTCGACATCGTGCGCGGCATCAAGGCCCATGCCGAGATCGGCGGCTTTGCGCGCTGGGGCATCCGCGTCATCGAGATGGCGGCGGAGATCGGCAAGCGCGCCGATCTGCCGGTGTATGTGCATTTCGGCCAGCTCTGGGGCCTGCCCGAGAGCGGCGCCAATGGCGAGGATGCCGATACGATCCTCACGCGCGTGATCCCGCTCTTGCGCGAGGGCGACGTTCTCGCCCATCCGTTCACGCGCCACCCCGGCGGCTTCGTCAACCGCGAGGGCGAGGTGCATCCGGTGATCCAGGCGGCGCTCGATCGCGGCCTGAAGGTCGATGTCGGCCACGGCAGCCATTTCTCGTACCGGCTTGCGAAGAAGGCGATCGCCGCCGGCATCATTCCAACCACGCTCGGCGCCGACATTCACGGCTACAACACCCACGTGCCCGCGCCGGCCGGAACGCCCGACCAGCACGAGGACGAGGAGAACCATCCCTTCGCAGGGCAGGCCAAGTTCAGCCTGGTCCAGGCGATGAGCTCGATGATGGCGCTCGGCCTGTCGCTGGAGCAGGTGGTGCCGATGGTCACCGCCAATCCCGCAAAAATGCTCGGCCGCAGCGCGGAGATCGGCGCGCTCAAGGTCGGCATGGACGCCGACGTCTCCGTGCTCGCGGAGAAGAACGGCCGCTTCGTGCTCAGGGATAACGAGAAGAACGAGGTGATCGCCGAGCGCCTGCTTCAGCCGGCCTTCTGCCTGCGCGCCGGCACGCGCTTCGACGCGGTCGCGCCGATCCTGCCGCAGGCCGTCGCGGCGTAAGGCCGCGCGGTGATGGAGAACGCCGGCGTGCGCAACGAGCGAGAGTTTCCTTCAGGCAGATCCGGGCAGGGCGTCGGCGCACGGCTGCCGCGGAAGGAGGACGACCGCCTGATGCGCGGCCGCGGCCAGTTCGTCGCCGACATCAGGCTTGCGGGTCTTCAGGACGTCGCCTTCGTGCGCAGCCCGCTGGCGCATGCACGCATCCGCGGCATCCACGTGCCCGAGCGTCATCGTGGCAGCGTCTTCACGGCGGCTGATCTCGTCGGCGTCAAACCGATCCGCGCGGTTTCAGGACTTCCGGGTTTCAAGATCTCGGAGCAGCCGGTGCTCGCCACCGGCAAGGTGCGCCAGGTCGGCGAACTCGTCGCCATGTGTCTCGCGCCGACGCGGGCCGAGGCCGAGGACATCGCGGCCTCCGTGACGCTGGATCTGGAGGAACTGCCCGCGATCACCGACATGYTGAAGGCGCGCGAGCCGGGCTCGGCGCTGGTGCACGAGCATTGGGGCGACAACGTCTTCCTGGAGACCAATTACGAGGTCGACATATCAGCCGCGCTCGACGCGCCGATCAAGGTGACGCGCGAGATTTCGACCGCGCGGCAATGCATGTCGCCGCTCGAAGGCCGCGGCGTGGTTGCGACCTTCGATTCCAGGCTCGACCAGCTCACGCTGCATTCGGCGGCCCAGATGCCGCATATCACGCGCAGCGGACTTGCCGAATGCCTCGGCATGGAGGAGGGCCGGATCCGCGTGATCTCGCCCGATGTCGGCGGAGGCTTTGGCCACAAGGGCATCCTGCTGCCTGAAGAGGTCTGCCTGTCCTGGCTGACGATGCGCTGCGGCCATCCCGTGCGCTGGACCGAGGACCGCCGCGAGCATCTCGTCGCCAGCTCCAATTGCCGCGAGCACCACTACAAAATCACGGTCTATGCTGACAGCGACGGGACGTTGCGCGGCATCGATTGCGAGGCGACCGTGGATTCCGGCGCGTACTCGTCCTACCCGTTCTCCGCCTGTCTCGAAGCCGCGCAGGTCGCAAGCATTTTGCCGGGTCCCTACAAGATGCCGGCCTATCGCTRCCGCACCTTCTCGGTTGCCACCAACAAATGTCCGATCCTGCCGTATCGCGGCGTCGCGCGCACCGGCGTCTGCTTTGCGCTGGAGTTGATGCTCGACCTCGTGGCGGCCGAAGCCGGGCTCGAGCCCGGCGAGGTGCGGCTGCGCAATCTGGTGCAGCCGGAGCAGATGCCGTTTGACAACATCACCAGGAAGCATTTTGACAGCGGCGACTATCCGGAGGCGATGCGGCGCGCGCTCGCCGCGATCGATGTCGAGGCCATTCGCGCCAAGCAAAGCCAGGGCGAGACCGGTGGCCGCCGCATCGGCGTCGGCGTCTCCATCTATTGCGAGCAGGCGGCGCACGGCACCTCGGTCTATTCCGGCTGGGGCATCCCGATGGTGCCGGGCCATGAGCAGGCWTCGGCGCGGCTGACGCCGGATGGCGGCCTCGAGCTGCGCGTCGGCGTGCATTCGCACGGACAGGGCATGGAGACGACGCTTGCCCAGGTCGCGCATGAAATGCTGGGAATAGACGTCGCAAAGATCCGCATCATCCTCGGCGACACCGCGATGACGCCCTATTCGACGGGCACCTGGGGCTCGCGCTCGATGGTCATGGCCGGCGGGGCGGTGGCCACCGCCTGCCGTGAGCTCGGCGAACGTGCAAGGCGCATCGGTGCCAAACTGCTGCAGCATGATCCGGCTTCGGTCGTCCTTCAGAATGGCGAGGTGCGCGGCGTCAATGGCAGCGTCAGCCTGAAGGCGATCGCTCACACCTGGTATCGCCGCCCGCAGGATCTGCCTGTTGATGTCGATCCCGGCGGGCTGGAAGTGACGCAGGGCTACAAGCCCGTGCGCGACAGCGGGACGTTCAGCTACGCCGCGCATGCGGCCGTCGTTGCGGTCGACCCTGATGTCGGCGAGGTGGAAATTCTTGACTATATGATCGTCGAGGACGGCGGCGTGCTGGTCAACCCGATGGTCGTTGACGGCCAGATCTATGGCGGCCTCGCCCAGGGCATCGGCACCGCGCTCTACGAGGAAATGCCGTTCGATGCCTCCGGCCAGCCGCTGGCGACGACGCTCGCCGACTATCTGCTGCCCGGTGCGACCGAGGTCCCGGCGGCACGCCTCGATCACATGGAGACGCCGTCGCCCTACACGCAATTCGGCGTGAAGGGCATCGGCGAGGGCGGGGCGATTGCGCCGCCCGCCGCGATCGCCAATGCCGTCAACGACGCGCTGCGCCCGCTCGGTGTCGAACTGATGCAGTCGCCGATCACGCCCCATCGTGTCGTCGCAGCCGTGCTGGCCGCGCGCGCGGCCGAACGGAGCGCGGCATGAAACCGGCGCCATTCAGCTACGAGCGCCCGCGCGATCTCAATTCGGCACTGTCGATGCTGGCAGCAAGCAATGGATCTGCGAAGATCATCGCCGGCGGCCAGTCGCTCGGGCCCATGCTCAATCTGCGGCTGGTGCAGCCGGAGCTGATCGTCGACATCTCCGGCCTTGCCGAGCTCAAGCAGGCCGGGCTTTCCGGCGGCGAGCTGGTGCTCGGGGCCCTGGTGACGCATGCCGACGTCGAGGACGGGCGCACGGCCGACGTGACCCGCGGCGCCATGCGCGGCGTCGCGGCCAACATCGCCTATCGCGCCGTGCGCAACCGCGGCACGATCGGCGGCTCGCTCAGCCATGCCGATCCCGCCGCGGACTGGGTTTCCGCGCTCGCGGCCTTGGGTGCGCGCGTTACGCTGCGCAGTCTTACCGGTGCGCGCTCGATGGCGATCGAGGCCTTCGTCGTCGGTGCGCTGGAATCGGCGCTGCAAACAGGCGAAATCGTCGAGGCGATCCATGTGCCGGCCCGCGCTGTTTCGGCGCATTGGGGCTATGCCAAGAGCTGCCGCAAGACCGGCGAGTTCGCCCACGCCATCGGCGCGATCCTTGTCGATCCCGCCGCCGCCTCGGCGCGTGTCGTGATCGGTGCGATCGATACGGCGCCGATCGTCGTGACCGATGCGGCGGAGCTATTCGGCGGCCGGATTGCGGCCGACTACAAGCAGCGTTTCGACATCAGGGTCGCCGATACTCTCCTGATGAAGGCCGGCATCGACGATGTCGCGCAGCGCCATATCCATGTCAGCGTGTTGAAGCGCGCCGTCCTGGAGGCCGCCGCATGAATACGATCGCGCTTCATGTCAATCGCCGCGCGGTGGAGGTGTCGGCCGAGCCGCGCACCAGCCTTGCCGATTTCGTGCGCGACAAGCTCGACCTGACCGGCACGCATCTCGGCTGCGAGCACGGCGTCTGCGGCGCCTGCACCGTGCTGCTCGATGGCGTGCCGGCGCGCTCCTGCATCACCTATGCGGTGGCCTGCGAGGGCGCCGACGTCACCACGATCGAGGGCCTCGATGAGGACGAGGTCACAACCGAGCTGCGCGCCGCCTTCACCCGTGAGCATGCGCTTCAATGCGGCTATTGCACGCCCGGCATGCTGGTTTCGGCGCGAGACCTGGTGTTGCGTCTGCCTGATGCCGACGAGCGGCGCATTCGCGTCGGCCTGAGCGGCAATCTCTGCCGCTGCACCGGCTATGTCGGCATCGTGCGGGCCGTGCAGTCCGTGATCGAGGCGAGGCGCGCGCGCAACATCGCGCCGCAGGCCGATAGCGGCCGGACCAGTCTCGGCCCCGCCGGATCGGGGCGAGCCACGTCAGACCGAAGCGAGCCTCAGCCTGCGCGGCAGGCGTTGGCCGCGGCATCAGACGGCGCCGCGGCAGGCACCATTCCCGACTTCACCCCGGCATCCGTTCTCGATCAGCGCTTCACGCTGCTGCACCCGCCGGCAAAGGTGTTTGCGATGTTCGACGATATCGCCGGCATCGCCGCCTGCCTTCCCGGCGTATCGCTGACGGCGCCGCCAAGGCCCGAGCGCGTCGAAGGCGTGATCCGGGTCAGGCTCGGGCCGATCGCAGCCGCCTTCGAGGGGGCCGCGCGCGTCGAACGCGATCCCGCGACGCTCTCCGGCTGCATCGTTGGCATCGGCACCGACCAGCGCAGTCATTCGGCGACACAGGGCGAAATCCGTTATCGCCTGGTCCCGCTCGAGGGCGGCACGGCGACCGCCGTCGAACTGTCAATAGGCTACACGCTCACGGGCATCCTGGCGCAGGTCGGCCGGCCGGGCCTGGTGCGAGATCTCGCCAGACGCCTGGTTGCGGAGTTCGCGGGAAATCTCGACCGCCACATGTCGGGCGCGCCATCGGCGCAGGCGGCCCCGGCGGAGCTCAGCTTCTGGTCGCTTGCATCAGGCGTTTTGCGCGCCCGGCTCGCGCGCGTCCTTGGCCGCGTCTTCACCGGAAAAGGTGGAGCGGAATGACCGGCGCGCGCGCCGCAGAGTGACGAAGCCTGGACTGCTAGACATCAACAGCGTGGGATTTGGAGAGACAACATGACACGAGCACTCGGACTGGTTGGGACAATCGCGCTGGCGACGGCCCTGGTCGGCGGGACGGCAGGGGCGCAGACCATCAAGATCGGTGTCAACGAACCGCTCACCGGCGCGTTCGCGGCGTCCGGCACCTACGTCGTCAACGGCGCCAAGATCGCCGCCGACGAGATCAACGCCAAGGGCGGCATCCTGGGCAAGAAGATCGAGCTGGTGATCGAGGACAACAAGAGCAACCCGACCGAAGCGGCCGCCGTTGCCGAGAAGCTGATCACCAGCGACAAGGTGCCGGTCCTGATGGGCGCCTGGGGCTCGAGCCTGACGCTCGCGGTGATGCCGAAGCTGATGGAATACGAGACGCCGATGGTGGTGGAGACCTCGTCCTCGGGCAAGATCACGACGACGGGCAATCCCTTCATCTTCCGCATCTCGCCGCCCTCGGCGGTCGAGGCCGCGGCGTTCAAGGGCATCGTCGACAAGCTCGCCCTGAAGAAGGTCGACTTCCTCGTCATCAACAACGACTGGGGCCGCGGCACCGCCGAGGACTTCAGCAAGATGATGAAGGACAAGGGCATCACCATCGGCCTGGTCGAGACCATGGACCAGGGCGCGCAGGACATGAGCGCCCAGCTCTCCAAGATCAAGAGCTCGGATTCCGAGACGGTCATCGTCACCACCGCCGTCGACCAGCTGACGCTGATCTTCAAACAGGCCGCTGCGCTCGGCCTGAAGAAGCGCATCATCACCACCGGCGGCTCGCAGAATCCCGACCAGATCATCGCCCAGGCGGGGGCCGCCGCCAACGGCACCATGCATCTGACGACCTTCCTGCCGTGGTTCCCGGACAAGACGCCGAACCCTGAGGCAACCAACTACTTCATCACGGAATGGAAGAAGCGCGGTTTCGAGTTCGCCGGCTGCACCGAAAGCTTCCGCGGCTATGACGGCATCCGCACCGCGGCGGCCGCGATCGAGAAGGCGGGCAAGGCCGAGCCGGCTGCAATCAAAGCGGCGTTCTGGGACATCAATATCAAGGGGCTCAACGGCGACATCGTGTTCCGCAAGTCCGGCCCGGAGGGCAAGGAGAGCGGACAGAGCCAGCCGAACGTCTATCTCATCGAGATCAACGACGGCAAGGTCGAGATGAAGACGCTCTGACGCGTTCATTCGCGGGCGAGGGCGGCACATCGCGACCCTCGCCGACATCTGGATCAAACGGGAACAGTCTTGAGCGAGTTTCTCCAGCATCTGGTCAACACGCTCGTGCTCGGCGGCACCTATGCGCTGCTCGGGATCGGGTTGACGTTGATCTTCGGCATCATGAACGTGGTGAACTTCACGCATGGCGTGCTCTACACGTTCGGCGCCTACATCATGTYCATCGTGGTGCAGCAGATCGGGCTGAACTTCTTCCTGGCGTTACCCGTCGCCGTGCTGGCCGGATGGCTATTGGGGGCGGCTATCGAGCTGACATTGCTGCGGCCGCTGCGCGGTTCCGACATCGACACCACGATGCTGGTCATGATCGGTGCCTGGATCGCGATGCAGTCGGGCACGCTATGGATCTGGGGTGGCGTCGCCAAATCAGTGGCGACGCCGTTTCCCGAGGCACCGCTGGTGCTCGGACCTGTATCCGTGTCCTGGCTGCGGCTGTTCGTGCTTGCCGCCGCGGCACTGCTGATCCTGGTGACGTACCTGCTGATCAACAGGACGAGCCTCGGCCGCGCGATGCGGGCAACGTTCCAGGACCACGACACGGCCTCGCTGATGGGCGTCAATGTCGACATGATCTACACCTCGACCTTCGCGATCGGCTCCAGCCTTGCCGCGGCAGCGGGAGCCCTGCTCGGGCCGGTCTACGTGATCTTCCCGCAAATGGGCGATCTCGCCGCCGTCAAGGCCTTCGCCATCGTCATCCTCGGCGGTCTCGGCAACATCACGGGTGCGGTAATCGGCGGCTTCATCCTGGCTCTTGCTGAAGAGCTCGGCGCGGGCTACGTCTCGTCAGGCTATCGCGACGCGATGGGCTTCGTGATCATCATCGCGGTTCTCATCTTCAAGCCGACCGGCCTGTTCGCGCGCGCGGAGCGCGTCGGATGAGAATAGCCCTCACCATTCTCGCCGTTGCAGCCCTTGCCTCCGTGCCGCTCTGGCTGCGCGATCCTTATCTCCTCAACGCGCTGATCACGACCGGAATCTTCGTCATTGGCGCAATGAGCCTCAATCTGCTGCTCGGCTTCACCGGTCAGCTCAGCCTCGGCCACATCGCCTTCTTCGGTATCGGCGCCTATGTCAGCGCGCTGACGTCGCTCGGCTTCGACGTCGGCCTGCCCGGAGGCTTGCGCCTGGTTCACGCGCCCTGGCCGCCGATCGTGGGATTCGGGCTCGCGATCATCATCGCCGGATTGTGCGGTTATTTCGTCGGGCTGCTGTCATTCCGCGTCCGCGGTGCCTATTTCGTCATTGTCACCATCTCCTTCGCCGAGGTCGTGCGGCTGGTCGCGCTGAACTGGGTCGAGCTGACGCAAGGTCCGCTGGCGCTGACCAACATTCCATCCATCGGGCTGCCGTTGCCAGGCGTCGGCGAGCTGACGCTGCGCACCAAGCTGCAGAACTATTATCTCGTGCTGGTCGTCGCGCTCATCGCCTATCTCCTGATCGCGCGCCTCGTTCGTTCCCATTTCGGCCGCGCCATGCGCGGATTGATGGAGAATGAGACGCTCGCCGTCTCCGTCGGCATCGACGTGACGAAGACGCTGACGCTGGCGGCGGTGATTTCGGCCGCGATCGCGGGCGCGGCCGGCAGCCTCTATGCCCATTACATCCGGATCATCGATCCCGAGGTGTTTGCCTTCATCAACACTGTCACGATGGTCATCATGGTCATCAGCGGCGGCAAGGGCTCGCTGGCCGGTCCCGTCGTCGGTGGCCTGATCTTCGGGCTGCTGCCGGTCGCGCTGCGTCCGGTCATGGCGCCGGAAGCGCAGTGGATCGCCTATGGCGGCGTGCTGATCGCCATCCTGTTCGTGCTGCCGCGCGGCATCGTGCCCTCGCTCGCGCAGCGACTGGCGAGGAGACGAAGCAGGGCGACGGCGCTGGCGCCGGTGGCCCTTGCCGAGACAGCCGTCAAGGAGCGGGCGTGATAACGGCGCGCAGCGTTGCCATGACGATCGAGCAGGTCGCGGTCCGCTTCGGCGGGCTCGTCGCGATCTCCGACATGAGCTTCACCGTGGGCGAAGGCGAGATCGTCAGCCTGATCGGGCCGAACGGCGCCGGCAAGACCACCGCCTTCAACGTCATGACCGGCTTTCTGGAGCCGAGTGCAGGGCGTGTCACCTATCGTGACACCACGCTCAACGGATTGAAGCCGCATCAGATCGCGGACCTCGGCCTGATCCGCACCTTCCAGCGCACCAGCGTGTTTCCCAACGACACCGTCTACGACAACCTCCTGATCGGACTGCACCGCCAGGGCCGGGTCCGGCTGCTCGACGCGATCCTTGGGCTGCCCGGCGCGTGCGCCTCGGAGCGCAAGCTGCGACAAGGGGCGAGCGAGCTGATCGAATGGGTCGGTCTCGAACGCCGAGCCCACGATGCGGCCGGCTCGCTCTCCTACGGCGAGCAGCGCCTGGTCGGCGTCGCGCTGGCGCTCGCGGCGGAACCCTCGATGCTGCTGCTCGACGAACCCGTCTCGGGCATGAATGCCTCGGAGACGCACCGGTTCGTCGAGCTCATTCGCGACATCCGCGATCGCGGCATCACGATCCTGCTGGTCGAGCACGACATGCCCATGGTGATGACGGTCTCGGATCGCATCGTGGTGCTCAACTACGGCCGTATCATCGCCGAGGGGACACCGTACGTCATCCGCAACGATCCCGCCGTGATCGAGGCCTATCTCGGGCATGGAGCGGCACGTGCTTGAGATCCGCGACATGGTGTGCGGCTATGGCGGCGTCACCGCTCTGCGCGGCATCTCGCTCGACGTGAAGGCCGGGCAGTTGGTGGCGCTGATCGGCGCCAATGGCGCCGGCAAGAGCACGACGCTGCGCGCGATTTCCGGCCTCGTGCCGCCGCGCGCAGGCCAAATGCGGTTCGAGGGCATCGACATCACCGGGGCGAGGCCCCCGCGCGTGCTGGCGAGCGGGATCGCGCATTGTCCGGAAGGGCGGCGCGTGTTTCCGCACATGAGCGTCGAGGAAAATCTCGACATGGGGGCTTACCTCCGTCGTGGTTCGGGCGAGATCGCGGCCGATCGCGATCGCATCTATACGGAATTTCCGCGGCTCGCCGAGCGGCGCCGGCAGGCGGCGGGTACACTGTCCGGTGGCGAGCAGCAGATGCTCGCGATCGGGCGCGCGCTGATGTCGCGGCCGCGGCTGATCATGTTCGACGAGCCCTCGCTCGGCCTTGCCCCCAACATCGTCGAGCGTACCTTTGCGATCATCCGCGGCATCCGCGATGCCGGCACCACGGTGCTGCTGGTCGAGCAGAACGCGTTCGCTGCGCTGGAGATGTGCGACCACGCCTATCTGCTCGAGAACGGCCGCATCGTTCTGTCCGGTGCCGGCTCTGAGCTGATCGAGAACGAGCATGTGCGGAAGGCCTATCTCGGTGGATGATCCGGCGCTCCGTCCGGACGGGCCGGCGTGGATTCCGGTCTGTGACCTCGGCCGGCTGAAGGCAGAGACCATCGTCCGCGTTGCCGGGCGCGATATGCTCGTGATCTGGAACGAGGGCGATGTCATCGCGTGCGAACGCGCGTGCCCGCACGAACAGGCGGATCTCGGCTTGGGGCAGGTGGCGGCGGGCCGGCTGTATTGCCCGCGCCATGCGGCGTCGTTCGATTTGCGCGACGGGACGATTACTTCGGGATGGCCGAGCCCACCGTTGCGGCTCTATCCGGTCAAGGTCGCGGGAGAGCAAGTCTGGATCGCGGCGCGGGAGCGACAAGCGGGGCGATGATGCCGCCATGCCTCTGTCTTGCCCGACGTGTCAGAGCCACCCGCGGCGCGGATTTGCCTTTGGAAACAACGGCATTCTACTGTGCATGGGGTTGTTTTCGCGTTTTTAGTCGAGCAACCGGAGTGCAGCCTCCACCAGAACGCCGTCCGGCCGACGAAGCGCCTCGAGGATGGTGAAATGGTCGGCGCCTGCGACCGGAATGAGCTCGCCGGGCGCCTGCGCGGCCGCACGCTTCTCATGAAGGTTGATTGAATCCATCACCAGCGCCGGCAACTCGTTGCCGCCATAGGCGATGTCGAGTCGCTTCTGCGTTACGGGCAGGCGAAGCGGCGAGAGCTTGGCGATTTCTTCGTCCGTCAGCTTCAGCGCGTTGTTGAGCCCGGTATCGCGGATCGGCGCCAGGTCGTAGACACCTGATATCGCAAGCCCGGCATGGACGCGCGGATGGTCCAGAGCCATCGCCACGAGATGGGCGCCGGCGGACCAGCCCGACAGGACGACCGGCCCGGCGATGCCATAGGATGCGCCGTGCGCGGCGAGCCAGTCGAGCGCACGCGGGATTTCAGCGACGATGTCGGTCAGGGACACTTCGGGCGCCAGCGAATAGCCGGGAATGGCGACCGACCAGCCATGTGCGGCGACGCCTTCGACGAGCATGGCGAAAAGCTCGCGGGAATTGCGCTGCCAATAGCCGCCGTGCACGAACATCAGGCAGGGCGCATCGGGCTTTGCGGCGGGGTAGAGATCGATCTTGTTGTTCGCCCGCTCGCCGTAAGGCAAATCGAGATGGGACTTCAGTGTGCCGCGCAGCCGGCTGGAAGCTTCGTTGCGCTCGGCGATCAGGGCAGGGCTGTTCTTGACCGCCGCATTGTTGTCATAGGCGGCGCTGCGTTCCGCCTGGGACAGTTCTGCCCATTTGCTGCGGGGGTCGAACGTCCGATGTGTCGAGCTTGTGTTGTTGACCATGGAGTCTCCGAGCGGCCGGTCGTGGCAATGACCGGTGTCGCTCGCTCCTGTCTGCCACGAATCCTGCTTGAATTGCACATCGCTTGCGCTCAGACGAGGGATGCGCCGTTCGCGGAACTTGCTTCAGCAGGCCGTGGATGGACGGGTCCGCGGTGGCAAAACCGCCGATGGAAATTGACGCGCAAAGGCACTCGTCTTCGGCTGAACACGCGATCCATCGATCACCTCGAGCCGGCCGCAGCGGTTCAGGGTGTGCAGCTTTCGGCCGGGCCATGTCGGTCCGGGCTTGAGCGAGTGGCGGACGATCTGCTTGAACGTCGTCGGCGACAGTTCGACGACTTCCGCGAGGCCAAGCGCCGCGCCGTATCCGTCCGCGCAATTCTGCACCGGTCGCCACAGCCTGTCGTTGATGGTGACGAAATTCCCAGCCGGTCGCGTACTCGCGCGATCGATCAGGACCGGGTTGCTGGCATGAGGCAGCCAGGGGCCGAGCAGGCGATCGGCGTGGAAGATCGCAAGCGAATCCGAATAGCCGCCGGTTCCGTCGCGCCAGGCGCCAAACAGATAGTTCAGGCCGTTGTGCCGCGTGATCGTCACGTCGGCGAGCTCGAGGCCCGAGAGCAGCGTCGCGTGCCGCTCCCATTTGTCCGGAAACCGAACGCATTTGTAGAGGGCGACGTCCCCGTTGATCGAGCTCTCCGGGATCATCCACAGCTCGCCATCGTCCTCGATCAGGAACGGATAGGACAGGTGCCAGGGCTCTTCCAGCACGGGCACGACGTCGCCGACTGGCCCGGTGTCACCGAACTCGATCGCCGAAATGATTCCCTTGCCGACCCGGTGATCGAGATCTTCAAAAAAGACGAACGTTCGTCCACGCCAGGTGATGGGAAAGGGATCGGCGTAGAAGTGGTTTCCGGGATCTCCCAGAACGTTCCAGCGAGGCCCGGAGAGATCTCCCGTCTGCCAGACACCTGCGCCGTCGTTGAAGCGCCATCCGATATGCCAATGCGGGGCGTAGCAGCAGAGGCGATAGATCTCCTTGGCGATCGAGGCGGCGAGGCCGCGCGCGACGTAGCCAAGCGGTCCACGGCGACTTGCATCGCCGGCGGGGCGCGCCAGTTGCGGCAGAATGCGCGGCCGTCCCGACAGGATTGCCGCCACCATGGTCAGGGTTCGCGCCATGACCGTTTCGAGCGCACCGCTCAGGCCGGCGGCAATTTCTCCCGACGGGTGACCGCGATCGAGCACGGCCCCGTCGATCTCGTTGACGATGTCGATCACCGGCAACTCGCCGCCGAGAATGGCGGCGAGCGCGGCGTTTTCCCCTGCCGTTCCGTTGAACAGCGGGCGCAGATACAGCGGAGCCGAACAGTCCCGATCCCGCGCGCCGCTTGTAAAATCGACGATCACGTCGGCCGTGCCTGTGCGAGCCTGCGTCCGCTCCGGAATGATCTGCAGCCTGTCGGCGCCGCTGGGTTTGCCCTTGTGCAACACCACGCGTTCGAGCGCGAACAGCGCATCGACACCTGCGGGACGTGACTCCGCCGTCGTCGTCCAGGCGATTTGGACCGGAACGTCCCACCCGTCGATCGACAGCGTCTCGCGGCGCATCCACCGCCGCGCATGCTCAATTTCACAGCGAAACTCGATGATCATGTCGAGCTAATCCATTCCAGCGGATCAGGTCACGTGACCTGGCCGAGAATTCGAACGTATTCCTCCACCATGGCGTCTACCGAGTACCGCAACTTCAGGCCTTTGGCATTTTGCCGCAGCTCCTCGCGCAGGGTTTGGTCGGTCAGGAGTTTCGAGACGGCGGCCGACAGCTTCGCATGATCGGAGGCATCGACGAACAGGGCTGTCGGCTTTCCTTCGAAGGACAGCACCTCGCGCAGGACGGGTAGATCGGTGACGACGGAGGGAACACCGGCGTTTGCGGCTTCGACCGCGGCGAGGCCGAAGGTCTCGGCCTGTGTCGGAAATACGAACACGTCCAGGCAGGCCAGAAAATCGGCCATCTGGCGCGGGGCGATTTCCCCGAGCAGATGCAATCTGTCCGATACGTTCAAATCATCCGCAAGCCGCCTCAGCCGGGCCTCGTCGGTTCCCTGGCCGGCCAATGCGAGGTGCCAGGATGGCTGATCCGGCAGGAGGCGTATCGCCGCATCGAGCCGCTTGTGCGGGTGCAGCCTCGCGGCACAGCCGAGCAGGACGCGGTCGGTCGGCAGTTTGAACTTCTCTCGCGCAGCTTGCCTCGGCAGAGTGAGCGCCTTGTCGTCGAAGCCGTGTGGCACATGCACCATGCGCGACCGGTAGGCCGCGGGGTAGCGCGAATATTCGCGCTGCATGTCCAGCGAGTTCAGCGTGATACGATCGAAGAAGCCGAGGCTGCCCATGACGATGTCGGCCGTGCGGACCGGCCAGCTCATCGACAGCGCGGACGACACCTGATTGGCGATGACGGGTGCGCGGCAGACGAGGCGAGACACGCCGGCGCCGATGACGTTGCCGAAATGCTGGAAGGTCAGAACGGCATCGGGCCTGGTGGTCCTGATGTGACGGCCGAGCGTCCGCAGCATTTGCAGCAGGGCCAGCGGATGTCCTGGCCGGCTCGACGCGCAGTAGAGTGTATCGGGCGGCTCGTCGAAGGAATCCGACTTGCGGAAGAAGAACAGATTGGTGACCCGATAGCCGCGTGCGGTCAGGCCGGCGCCGAGCAGCCTGGATATCTCCTGGGCGCCCGCATTCTCCGCCTGCGTCTGGACCAGAAGCACGTGCAGCTTTGGTCCGCCGCTGCCCCGACCTGCGAGTGCTGCTGCAGTCGACGGCAGCCTCGGTGCCTCGCCCAGTTCTGCGCCTGGCTGGTAATGCAGCACGGATTCCGACCTGCTAATCAAACGTTCACCTTCTTGATGCCGTACCTAACATGCGAGCCTCGGGCGGACACCGACTAGCAATAAACGGAGTTAATGCGCTGGCCGCCGAACCGCATCGTTCACATCAGAATGACGGCGGTTTCCGCACGGAGGGAGGCGCGCGCGTTAACCAATTGGTCATCTTCGCGTGGCGGCGGGTAACTGCGGATTAACCATAGATATTTACGGTGGAGCAGGCCACTGAACAGTGCTTGCCAGTTGAATCCGAGTAAAGTCCATGACGTTCGGTCGCCGCGCAGACCCGACAAGTTCCGGATCGACCGGTGTCTCCGCGTCGTGGCAGACTCAAAATGCGTCGAACGGTGAGGCCGACGGAGCCGCAACTCGTCTTGGTAGTGTGCTCACTGCCGCGGGCGCGCTCTCCTTCATTCGGGACAATGCTCGCCGCATCCTGACGCTCGCTCTCGCGATCTTCGCCCTCGGCGTCGTCGTTCTGCTGGTGATCCCGGTTCGATTTGCGGCGACTGCGCTAGTCGTTGTCGATCCCCGGGAGCAACGCGTGACTGCGGATCAGGACGTTCTGCCGGGCATAGGGCAGGACAGCGCCGCGCTACAAAGCCTGGTTGAAGTGGCGAAGTCCGACGGCTTTCTCAAGCCGCTGATCGAGCAGCTCAAGGTTCAGGACGACGAGGACATTTCCGGGGGACATACCGACCCCGCGCGCCTGCTCGAGAGATTCCGCAACCGTCTCGACATTTCCCGCCGCGGGCTCACTTACGTCATCGCCATCCGCTTCACCTCGAACCGTCCGGAGCGGGCGGCCTATTATGCGAACGCGATAGCGGAGTCGTTCGTCGCTAGTCAGACGCGCAACCGCGCCGAGGCGACCGACGATGCGGCCGATTGGCTCAGCGGGCGGCTGAAGACGTTGAACGACCGGCTGAGGGCGTCAGAGGACGCCGTGGCCACGTTCAAGCTCGAGCACAGGATCGTCAACGCGGGCAAGGATGCCACGACCCAGCAATTGCGCGTGACCGAGCTGTCGCAGCAGGTTGCCGCCGCGCGCGCCCGGACCGAAGAGGCGAAGGCTCGCTACGAGCAGGCTCAGCGCGACCTGAAGGCGAATGTCGAGGGTCCCGTCAAGCAGGATCTCCTGAGCGCGCTGCGTGCGCAGCGGTCGGCGCTCAATGATCAAATCGCGCAGAAGCGGGCGGTGTTCGGCGATCGCCATCCCGACCTCGTCATGTCCTACAGTCAGCTGAACGATCTCAACAGGCAGATCGAGGTCGAGCGGACAAAGGGCATCGACACCGCAAAGTCGGAATACGAGGCCCAGCGCGAACAGCAGAAGGCGCTCGAAGGCCAGATGAAGGCGGCTGAATCGCAGATCCTGGTCGATGGTCAGGCCCTGGTCCGGCTCCAGGAGTTGCAGCGCGACGCCGAGGCCAACAGAAACATCTACGAACAGTTCCTCTCGCGCTCCAAGACGACGAACGAGCAACGTCTCTTGCAGAGCTCCCAGACCAAGATTGCTTCGTCCGCCATTCCGCCGCTGCGCTCGACACTTCCGCCGCTGCCCTTGCTGCTCGCCGCGCTCGCGATCGGCTCGCTGCTGACATCGACGGCGGTCGTTGCGGCAACCGGACGCGGATCGGACAAGGCTGCCGAAGACGCTCCTGCTCCCGATCCGGCTCCACGCCAGCCCGCGTCGTGGCCACGCCCGCCCGTGTGGGCCCGCATTCCCGACCTGCTGCCGAGCGATGTGCCCAGAAACATCTGGCAAGGTCCGGTCTCCGCGACGGCTGAGCTCGATCTCGGTCCCCATTTGCGCCCGCTGCTCGACCGGCTGGAGAAATTACCGGGAGCCCGGGGCAAGGTCGCGCTCGTGATGTCGGTCGGCAAGCGGGCCGGCGGCAACACCGTCGCGCGGTCGCTGAACCGGTGGGCGGTGAACAGGGGGAAGCTGAGCGTCCTGATCCGGGTCGAGCCGGACCTCGGCGGTGCCGGGGCTGGCCTTGCCAAGGGGCAGTCGGATGGCATGACCACGGCGGATTTTCGCAGCGTCGATGCGCTTCTGGGTGCCGGCAAGCGGCCCGAGGCGTCGCCCACGGACGACATTCGTTCGGAGTTCGATCTGATCGTCGTCCATGCCACCTCGCTGGCCTTGCAGCCGGAGGCGGCGGCGCTGGCCGCTCACGCCGATCTGGTCATCCTGGTCGCTTGCGAAGACGCGGTCGATTCCGCTGCAATGCGCAGGGCAATGGCTGCGCTCTCCCGCTTTGGCGGTGTGCCGACCGGGCTCGTCATCAATCGCGTCCCGGCCGATCCGTCGGCGGCGCGCCGTCGGGGCGAAGTGTTGGGCCTGGCCGGATGATCGGCGCCTATTCGCCGGAGTCGGCACCGCGAACGGCGTAGGCGCCGCGTTTCGACGCCGAGAAGCGCAAGAGCACGAGAATTGAAGGATCGACTCCGGTTCGCCGGCGACAGAGGATGTTGAGCGCGATGGTCGCGAGCGCCAGCGACACCGTCGCCGAGATCGCCGCGCCAAGCACGCCGAGCCAGGGAATCAGGACCAGAAATCCGACCAGCCGCAGCGCCACGTTCGCCGCGACGACGGGGACATAGACACGCTCATGGCCGGTCAGCTGCAGGATCGCGGCGGATGGACCGCCCGCCGCCTGGAAAGCCGTGCCGATCGCGAGCACGATCAGGACCCAGTGCTGTTCGGCGAAATGGGGCCCGAACAGGTTGAGAAGTTGGGGGCCGCCGATCCAGATCAGGAGAAGTCCACTGGCCACGCAAAGCCCGGTCACTTCCGCCATGAGCTGCAACGTTCGCCCGAACTCCTGGTGGTTCTTGCTGAAGTACAGCGAAGGAAGCCGGCGCGCCCCGAAACTGTACAGTGCTGCCGAGACCATGGCGAAGATGTTGGCCAGGCGCGAAGCGGCAAAATAGATTCCGGCGGTCGTCGGATCCAGCATCCAGTAGACCAGGATGACGTCGAAATACTGGTTGGCGACTTCGAGGATGGACGCGACCCAGAAATGAAGCGCGCTCGATCTCCAGCGAGAGGTCTCGGAACGCGCCGCCGTGCTGCGCAAGTCCGGCAGGGCGCGGGCAATCGCAACGACCTGCGCGACCAGGCCCACCGACATGGCGATCGTCATCACGGCGAACAACTCGGCGGGATCGAGCTGCCGATGGCCGAACAACATGGCAAGCAGAAACAGGACGACGATGACTCGCCAGAAGAGCTCCCGGTTGCCTTCGCCCATGAGAATGCTGACCAGCGAGCGGGCGATCTGGCTGCCGAGCATCAGTCCGGCATTCACCGCAGTGTAGGCCGAGAGAGCAAGGATCAGAAGCCACCAGTCGCCCCTCAAGCTCGCGGCCAGCGCGACCGCGGCGATCGCGATCAGCATCGCGACGGAGGTCATCCTGAAGCTCGACAGGAGGACACCTTTGATGAGGTCGGGCCTGTCTCCGACCTGATACTCGTTCAGGAATCGCACCAGGAGCGATTCCTGGCCGACCAGCCCCACGACCGCTGCGATTTGGGCAACCGAAAGCCAGGTCGCAAAGATGCCGAATCCATCAGGCGACATCGTTCGCGCCGCCAGCGAGAACAACGCAAACGCAAGCGCGCCGCTGCCAACCTTGAGGAGGATGGTCCCGACAACACCGCGCGTCACGTCGCGCCGCAGGAACTGGACGATGGATTCGATCATGGACGTTGCGGGACGACTTTCCCCTGGGGATGCGCGTTAGGACAGCGGCGAGAGCCTAGCATGGTGAAAAATTGCGAGTGTTAATGGGGGCCTCTTGAGTCCTTTTGGTCGCGGCCGATATCGGCGAAACGCCCGCTGCGTCATGGTGGGACAGATTCGTTCCGCCTGTCCCGGATAGAGCGAAGGCCGGCTCTGTCGAAAGCGACGTGATGTCGCTCTGACGCGAAGCAGCCATCATTCCACCGTGGCATTGCCGAAGACCGGCCCCTGTCGAACATCCTGAGCAAGACGCGTGCCGGGATATCGTCCGGCCGATCGAGTCTCCGGTTCATTAACCTCGATCGACGGAAATGATCGCGCTCGGTCCTGCGATGCGACATCAGGCGGGATAATTGCACATGGAACCACCGTTAACCGTGGGAGCCTGGACCATGACGGCGGATAGCACCGTGACCGAGCCGATCGCCGCAGCTGCGACCACGACGACGTTCGCGGACATCGCGATTGTCGGAGGTGGCCTTGCGGGTTCGCTCGCGGCTTCTGTCCTTGCGCGGGCAGGGCATCGCGTCGCGCTGGTTGATAAGCGCGCGGTCTACCCAGACGAGTTTCGGGTCGAAAAGATCGGAGGCCAGCAGCTGGAGATGCTCCGCAGGCTGGGCTTCATCCGCAGCCTCGCGAGCGTCGCCTGTCCATACGATCGCGTGCTCAATGTCAGGGAAGGCAAGGTGGTCGATGTCAGCGTCGGCCAGGCTTACGGGCTTCCCTATGCCGGTCTCGTTGCCATGGCGCGCGGCCAGATCCCCGATCCGTCCAGTCTGATCGTCGACGAGGTCACCGCAATGACCTGTAGCGACGACGTTCAGCATCTCGAGCTTGCCTCCGGACGCCGCCTGAATGCGCGTCTTGTCGTTCTGGCGACGGGCATGGCGGGAGCTCTCGGATACAAGCTGGGCATCAGGCGGCGCGTGCTGGCCGCAGGCCACTCGGTTTCCTTCGGCTTCACGATCGCTCGCCGGGACGGCGCGCCGTTCGATTTCAAGGCGCTGACCTATTACGGCGAGCGCACCTCCGACGGCGTCGATTATCTCAGCCTGTTTCCGGTACCCACCGGCATGCGGGCCAATCTCTTCATGTTCCGCGACCCGGCCGATCCGGTCATGCGCGATCTGCGTCGCGACACGGAAGCGACAGTCCTGCGGCTGCTGCCGGGATTGCAGCCCTACCTCGGTGATTTTCGCGTGACGGACCGGGTCCGGAACTKGGTGATGGATCTGTCCGTCGTCGAAGGACACCTCCAGCCCGGAATCGTGCTGATCGGCGATGCGTTTCAGACCAATTGTCCTGCTGCCGGAACGGGCGTAGCCCGCCTGCTGGTGGACGTCGAGCGCCTCTGCACCGAATATGCGCCTCGGTGGCTCGCGACCGGTGGGATGAGCATCGAGAAGATATCGGAGTTCTATTCCGATCGCGACAAGATCGCCGCGGACCAGCAGTCACTGAAGATGGCGCGCTTCCGCCAGGCGCTGACGTCCCGCGATGGTATCGGCTGGGATGTGCGGCGACGGCTGCACTTCCTGAGGCGCAGCATCACGCATCGGGTCGATCAGATGCGGCCGGGCTGGCTTGCGCAGGTCCGCAGCGCGCTCCGCGCCTGAGAGCTGCAATCCGCCGGCGCTTCGCGGCGGTCAGCGCGTCGGCGTCGAGGTGCGGGTTGGCGAGAGCCGCAACTCCGAAATTCGCTTGGCGGCAAGCTTGAGCCAGGGTGCCTGCTTCAGTGCGAACAGCGATATCGCGCCCGTGGTGCTGCCGGCGTGCGTGACCGCCCACATCGGCGAGGGCTGCCCGCCGAACAATTTCTTGTATGGCTCGTCACCAATGGTGAAGTCGAGCATCTGATCCCCGCGCTCGATGCAGTCCTTCGCCACCTGCTCGAACATCAGCGCGCCGAGGGACTGGCTCTTGTATCCGGCAATATCGAAGGCACTCATGATGACGAGAAAACTGTCGCGGTGGTGCAATCCGAGCACGGCGGCGATCACCTCGCCATCCATCTTCATGGCATAGAGCCGCGCAAGGGAACCGAGACCACGGACCGCGATGTCGGAATAGAAGTCGTAATATTCGGGCCGCTGGAGCAGGTCTCCGTCGCCCTGCGACTGGAACCGCGGGCCGCGAAACTTCCTCATCACGTCCAGCGCCTCGAGGACGGCGGCGCTGTCGTTGCAGCATGAGAAGCTCAGCGTGCCCTTCTTCTGGAGCTGCCGATACTTCTTTGCGAGCTCCTTCTGATAGGAGCGCTCCATCGCACTGGTCCGCCATTGCTCGAATGGGGCGAGGAGAACCGTTGCGTAGGCATTGGTGTCCATCGCGACGCGGCGGGGCGCACCCAGAAGGTTCTCGATCGGGAGCCGCCCGTCCGGCAGCTTGGTCATTCGGAGCAGGTCGAAAGGGCGAACGAGGCGGCGAATCTCGGCGCATGCATCCGCATCCCTGAGCAGCTCGGAAAACACCATCGGGCTGCAAACCGGCGCCAGATAGTCGGAGACGCGCAGGTCGGCGAATTCGACGGTCCGTATCGGGCCGCGCCGGATCCGCAGCAAGGGCAGCACCATCGCAAGGGCGCCCGTCGCGCGGTAACGAACCACGACAACAAGAGGTGTTGCTCCCGCATGCGACGCTAGCCTGCCGTAGAGGCTGTGCAGCCAAAGCGGATGCTGGAACGCGGTGGCAGCCGAGTGATCGAACAGCTCTGCATAGTCCGGCGACAGGAAGTCGAATGCCGATTCGACGGCGATATCGAACGTGTTGCCAGGCGTGTTCATGCGTAACCAGGGAAACCGGATAATTTCGGGAGTGCTCGAGCGAGCTCAGGGCTTATAGCAGGGGAGTGACGGTCGAGATACCGAGGTGGTACGATTTGCATTAAACGGACTAAGCCGGGTTCGTATCGTTACCGAAGTCTTAAGATTTCGCGGTCACGACGGCTCGGATGTCGAGACCTGGCCGCGCTAGCAAATAATTAACCGCGTTTAAGGAAGGTCAATTCATGGCCAGCCTACAGACCGAGGTGGACTCCGGGGCTCCCGGGAGCGCGATCTGGAAGACGCGCAGCGTTGGCGTTGAGAAGATTGCCAGGGCTGCAATTGGCTGTTCGATCACCATCAACGTCGTCGCGTCGATGGGCACCTTCAACACCGCGCTGTTGCCGGCGGAGCTGACCTATCTGCAGCAGGCCGTCGCGATCCTGATGTGGGGCGTCCTGATCTACGCCAGCGCGTTCGTACGCCCGCGGCTGCGTTTGCAGTTCAATCCCGACTTGATCGTCCTGGTCGCATTCTACGCCTTCGCCGTCACTTCGGTGTTCTGGACCAGCCTGAACGCTGCTGCGATCATGAAGAGCCTGGCGCTCGCGATGACGACCTTCGGCGCATTCTGTCTCATCACGCGCATCGACATGGACGAGGTCGTCAGGGCCACGGCCCTTGGGCTTTTCATATTGGTGGCCGCATCAGCCTTCTGCGCGCTCGCCGTACCCGATATCGGGATAGACCACAGCTGGATGCATAACGGTCAATGGCAAGGCGTCTATGAATCGAAGCAGACCCTCGGTTTCGTCGGCGCTTATCTGATGTTCTTCGCCTGCTATCTGAAGATGAAGGGGCAGGGGTGGCCGGCTTTCCTCCTGACGTTCCTTCTGGCGTCCACATGTGTCCTCGCGTCGGAATCGCGAGGCGCCGGTGCCGTTGCCCTGGCCGCCTGTGCATTGCTCGTGACCTCGATGTGGTCGGTCATCTGCATGAGACTCTATGCGGTCCTGCCGTTCGTCATGTGCTTGCTGGCCGGCGCGCTGATCTTCTATTTTTACGCGACGGGGTATGAGGCGATCCATGTCGGTGATGCGTCCATCGATCTGACCGAGCGGACGTTCATCTGGCATTACGCCATCAGCCATTTCGATGACGCACCGCTGCTCGGCTTCGGGGTCAACGGCTTCTGGACGGTTCCGTCGATCTACGACTATTTCGAACAGAACCACGGCTGGGTGCTGGATAATTATCACAGCGGCTATATCGCGATCCTGATGGAGACGGGGTTTCTCGGCTACACGCTTTTCGCCGCGAGCGTCCTTCTGTTCTCGAACAAGGTTCTCCATCTGATTTCGGCCCGCGCGATCGACCGGTCGCACTGCGCGCTCATCATCGGATTTGTCGCTCTCAGCTTTCAGACCAACTTTACCGAGACGACGTTCCTTCGCTCGACCATGTTCACGTCGGTGCTGCTGGTGGCGTTCTTCTTTGCAACGTGCAGGCCTGTGCCGCAGACCGATTTCTAGTCTCAACGAATGGAAGCAAGATGAGAGCCATCCGCGCTCGCTGGACGAGAAGCTTCAATCTTGCGGCAACTGCCCTTTTCCTCACGTCGTCTTGCTTCCATGCCCATGGCGCCGGGCAGGCGGCGTCCCGTGACCTGCCGAAATTGGGGCGCGGCATCAATATTCTCGGCTATGACGGGATCTGGGAAGGCGGCCGGAACGCGCCGTTCCGCCTGGACAATCTGACCGCAATCAAGAAGGCCGGATTTTCGCATGTCAGGATCAACTTCTTCGGCTTCAAGTTCATGGGCGAGGGAAACGTCCTGGACGAGATCGTTCTGAGACGGCTGGATGCCGTCATCGAGGAAGTCCTCGCAAGGAACCTCATTCCAATCGTTGACGAGCACGACACTCATGTTTGCCAACGCGACGTTTCCGGATGCGGCGAGAAGCTCAGGGCGTTCTGGCGGCAGGTCGCCGAGCGCTATGCCGGAAAATATCCCGCGCTGGTCTTCGAGGTCTTGAACGAACCCGGCGGGCAAATGACGTCCGCCGACTGGAATTCACTCCTCAACGAGTGTCTTGAAATCATCCGCCGCACCAATCCGGCGCGGCCGGTCATTGCCGCGGTTCTCAACACGGACGACATCCCCGTCGACGACCTGGCGCTGCCGGCCGACGACAGGAACCTCATCGTCACGTTTCACTATTACGCGCCGATACGATTCACGCATCAGGGCGCACCGTGGTCTTCGACGTTTTCGCGGATCGGGCCGCTGGATTGGGGCAGTCCGGACGACGAAGCGAAGGCGGCCGCTGACTTCAGGAAGATGAATCTCTGGGCGGAGAAGGAGAAGCGCCCGGTTTATCTCGGCGAATTCGGAGTGTACGAGCGTGCACCATCCGACAGCCGCGCGAGATATTTGTCGTTCATGGCGAGAAGCGCAGACAGGCTTGGCTGGTCATGGGCCTATTGGCAATTCGACCATGATTTCGCGGCCTTCGACAGCACGCGTCAGGCCTGGAAGCCGGACATCCTGCGTGCGCTGATCCCGCCGCAGCGTTGAAGCTCGCAATCGCCTAGCGTGGCGCGGGACCAGTCGATCAAAACCATGTGGCGATCTCCCCGAGGCGTCGATACGCCGTCTCGCGCGCGGCGAGGATCGGGCCCGCCGGGCCGGTGGTCGGGCCGATCGGCACGAAGCGCACGTCGCTGATGCCAATGAAGCGCAGTGCCTCGCGCAAATAGGGTGTCGCCATGTCGGTGCGGCCGCGGTTCATTCCGGTGACGAAGTCGCTGCCGCTGGCGAGGATGACGATGGTCGGCCGGTCCTTCAGCAGCGGAACATATCCCGTCGCCGGGTCGAACCGGAAGGTGAGCCCGGGCTGGACGATGATGTCGAACCACTGCTTGAGCTTGTAGGGGATGCCGAAATTCCACATCGGCGTCGAGATCAGCACGCGCTCGGCGAGCGACAGGCGCATCGCCATGCGCTCGGCCTCGGCAAAGCTGTCGCGCTGGGCGTCGTCGAAAGCCTGGGCCTTCATCCGCGCATATTTGGCCTCGACAATGGGGCCCGCAAACTCCGGCATCCGCTCCCGCCAGAGATCCATGACATCGATGTCCCAGTCGGGACGCGCCTCGCGAAATCCGTCAAGGAAGACGCGCGCGCCGGCGCTCGACTCCGAGTCGGGACGCGGCGAGCACGAGAGGTGCAGGAGCTTTGCCACCGCTCATCCCAGCGCTCTGATGACGGCATCCGCACGCGTGACGATGGCGACGTTCTGCATGGCAAAATTGATCGAGGCGGAGTGCCAGTCGGCATTCATGGTCGAGCAGCAATCCTCCGGCACGATCATGAAATAGCCCTTGTCGGCGCCGGTGCGCGCGGTGTGCTCGACCGACATGTTGGTCCAGGCGCCGGTGTTGATGATCATGTCGCGGCCGGTGGCCTTCAGGATCGTCTCCAGCCGCGTCCCCTCCCAGGCGCTCATCCGCATCTTCTCGACGACGAAATCGCCGGGCCGGGGCTCCAGGCCCGAGACCGGCGCCGCGCCCCAGCTGCCCCGCACCATCGCCTTGCTGTCGACCAGACCCTCGAACAGCGGCGCGTTCAGCGTCACGCCGGGGGCGCCGGGCTCGACCACGAACCAGACATGGATGATGGCGACGCCGCGCGCCCGCGCGGCCTCGGCAAGGCGCCGGACATTCTCGACGACATGCTGCTGCTTCGCGTGAGCAGGCGCGCCTGACCCGTCGAATGCGCCGCCATCCATGATGACGTCGTTCTGAAGGTCCTGGATGATCATGGCGCAGCGCTGCGGATCGAGCTGCATCTCGCCGTCGGTGAGGATGGGCGCTGCGGCCGCGGGGCCGGCGCTTGCACCGCCGCCGCCGCGCTTGCCGCTCATATAGGGCTCGTGGCGCGGTCCCACCTTGGTCGGGATGGCATAGACCGAATGCGTCGAGGTCAGATAGAGCGTGCGGAAATCCGGCCCGCCCCAGGCGAGGTTGGCGACGAGCTCGGGCACACGAACCTTGCCGAGCAGTTCGCCGCGCGGCGTATAGACCCAGACGCCGCCGGGTGCGGTGACCCAGATATTGCCGTGCTGGTCGCACTTCATGCCGTCGGGCAGGCCAGGCTCGAGCTCGGACTTGATTCCGCTCGCGAACACGCGCGCGTTCGACAGCGTGCCGTCGGCGTTGACGTCGAACACGCGGATCAGCGCCTGCACGGTGTCGTTGACATAGAGCAGCCGTTCGTCGGGCGAGAAGCACAGCCCGTTCGGCTGGTCGAACAGATTGCGCTCGACCACGAGCTTCGGCTCGCCGCCCGGCATGACGCGATAGACGCCCTGGAAGCCAAGCTGCCGCGGCCGCTCGACGCCATAGACCGGCATGCGGCCGTACCAGGGATCCGAGAAATAGATTGCGCCCGAGGAGTGCACGCAGACGTCATTGGGGCTGTTGAGCTCCTGGCCTCCGAAATGCGAGGCCAGCACTTCGCGCCGCCCGTCTGGCCGCTCGCGGACCAGCGACGAGGTGGCGTGCTCGCAGACGATCAGGTTGAGCTCGGCGTCGTAGGTCATGCCGTTGCATTTGTTCGACGGGCGCTTGACCTCGGTCACGCCGCGCCGCGCGTCCCAGCGCCGGCGAACGTCGTCAGGCATGTCCGAGAACAGGAGGTAATGATCGACCGGATGCCAGATCGGGCCTTCCGTGAAGTCAAAGCCCGTTCCGACCTGTGCGACCGGCGCATAGGGATCGATCAAGGTCTCGAATTCACTTCGCAGGGTGACATGTGTCATCGGTCGATCCTCGGAAGCATGATCCGGAAAAGTGTGGAGCGGTTTTCCGAAAGGATCATGCGTGAATAAAAAGCGTCAGGCCGGGAACCAGTTGCGCGGGGGCAGCGATTGCACGATCGGGCCGGGGACCTGGTCGTGCAGACGGCCGATGACCATGCCGCCCTCGATCTTGGCCGGCCTGTCGTGCACCGGCAGCAGATAGCGCGAATTGCTCAGCAGCTTCTTGATCGAGGCCTTCTCCGCGCGTTTGCTGGTGCCGTGGTTGCCGGTCGTCCGCGGCTCCCAGTCGTGAATCTCGTTGAACGGCGTGACGATCTGGTCGTTGAAATCGTAGATCACGTCGCCGCAGATGGTCGCGATCCCATCGGCAGTCTCGACGATGATGTTCATCGAGCCCTCGGTGTGGGCGTTGGCGGCGTCGCAGTAGACGCCGGGCATCAGCTCGATCGGCCCGGTAATCTCCAGATCGAGGAAACGCAGCGCGCTCTTGGTGTGCAGGCGGTCGATCAGATGCTTGATGTCGGGCGCCGGATATTGCGGATGCATCAGGCCGGAGACAGAATATTCCAGCTCCTTGCGGTTGAGGACGACGGTCGTGTTCATCGGGAACAGATCGTCCTTGCCGGCGTGGTCGATGTGCAGATGGGTGTGGCAGACGAAGCGCACGTCGCCCATGCGCACGCCATGGCGGGCAAGCTGGTTCTCGATCATGTGCTCGTGATACTGCAGCCCGCGCATGCCCAGCGTCTCCATGATCTGGTTGGAGCGGTAGCCGGTGTCGACCACGACAGGATATTTGCCGCCGAGGATCAGAAAGCCGAGCGTGAGGACGCGGCGGGTGCGGCCGCAATCGCGACCGAGAACCAGAAAGCTCGATTCCAGCTCGATATCGCCATAGTCCAGGATCTTGATCTCCAGCGCCATCCGTGTCTCTCCCTGTCTCGTTTCTTGTCCGTCAAAGCCGATAGACGCGCGCTGCGGTGGTCCGGAAGATCGCGTCCTGTTGCTCGGTACTCAGTGCAGCGGCCGCCGCGCGAAACTCGTCGACGAGCTCGCGATAGCTGGTCCACAATTTCTCGATCGGGAAATTCGATCCGAACAGGCAACGCCCGGCGCCGAACGTCGCAACCGTGTCGGTCAGCACCGCCGCGATATGCGCGGGATCGTTGCGGTGAATGAACGTGCCGAGCCCGGACAGCTTCGACACCACGTTCGGACATGCGGCGAGGCGTGCCATTCCCGCGCGCCAGGCCGCGCGGCCTGCCGGCGAAAGATCCTCCGGCATCCCGGCGTGCTGGAGGATGAAGGTCACCTTGGGGCAGGCCTCGGCAAGGTCGGCGGCGCCCGGCATCTGCGGGGTGAACACCTGAAGGTCGAAACTCCAGCCGTAGTCGGCGAGGTGTCCGATGTTGCGGCGGATCGAGGGGTCGAGACAGAGGTCAGGCCGGGCCGCAAAACGATAAAGCGGGTTCTCGTGCCAGTGCAGCTGCATCCGCACGCCGCGCACGAGCGGGTAACGCTTGAGGCGGTCGAGCTGCGGGCGGACGTCGTCGACGGCGAAATTGGCGTAGGCGACGATGGCATGGGGCCAGCCATGCGCATCCGCGGTCTGCTGCACCCAGGCCGCCTCGTCCTCGAAACGGTCATTGGCCCAGTTGGTCTGGACGTAGACGGAACGGGTGACGCCGCTGCCCTTGAGGTCGTCGAGATATTCCTGGATCGGATAGTCGCGCCGGATCGGCTCGTAGGGTCCGAAGATGCGGGGCTGCATGGGGCCGATCAGCCAGGGCAGGTCCGCCTGCCGCCAGATGTGATGATGCCCGTCGACAATCTCGGTCACGCAACTCTCCTTCGTCCCAGTGCCAGCACGTGCGCGACGATCGACGCGCTCGACCCGCCGTCGACGAGATCGTCGACGAAGCGTTCGATGGCGACGAGCGCTTCGGTCTGCGGGCGAAAGCCCGGGCTCGTCGCGAGCGGCGTCAACCAGCTCAGGCACCAGGCCCGCCGCGACAGTTTCGCCACTGCGTCGCGCAGCGCCTCGGGTGCGCCGCGCTCCAGCCCGTCCGAGACGACGATGACGGCCGCCCCGCGCGCATAGCCGCCGAACCGCGGCACCGCGAGAAAGGCTTGCAGGGCATCACCGATCCGGGTGCCGCCGTCCCAGTCGCTGACGAGATGGGCGGCGGCATTCAGCGCCTGTTCGCGCCGCTTCATCCGCAGCGCGCGGGTGACGCGGGTCAGGCGCGTGCCGAAGGTGAAGACCTCGACATTGGGCGCGGCCTGCACCAGCGCGTGCGCGAGCTTCATGTTCTCCTCGGTGCGGCTTTTCATCGAGCCCGAGACGTCGATCAGCAGCAAAAATTTTCGCGGGCGCTGCCTGCGCTTCAGGTGTCTGAGGCGCAGGACCTCGCCGTCGCTGCGCACGGAGTCGCGCAAGGTGCGGCGGAGATCGGCGAAGGGACCGCGACGCGCCTGCCTGCGCCGGTGGCCGCGCCGCCTGGGTAGGCGCCGTGGCGCTTCGCGGATCAGGCGGCGGAGCGCATCGGTCGAAGAGAGTTGCGCAAAGCGGCGCTCGACCAGCGCCTCGGTGCGGGTCGCAGTGAGGCCGGATTCGTTGGCGTCGTCGGAGAGCAGTGGCTCCTCGTCGCCGCGGCCTTCCTCCTGAAGCCGGACCGTCTCGTCGTCCTCGCCGTCGTCATCGCGCGTGATGGCCTCGCTGCCACGGAAATGGAGGTCGAACAGCCGGTCGAAGGTCGCGCGTCGCTCGGGAGGCGGGGCGAGGGTGGCCAGCGCCGCCTGGCGGATATCGCCGAGGTCGCGCGGGCCGAGCAGTTCGATCGCGGTGAGGAACACGGTGGTCTGCTCCGGCGCGACGGCAAAGCCGTTGGCGCGCAGCAGTGCGACGAAGGAGACGAACACGCGCACCGCCTGCGGCAGTTGCAGTTCGACACTCATGCGGTCGCCTCCGCAAGCATCGCGTCGAGCCGGGGCGAGATGAAGTGCAGGTCCTCCTCGTCCTTGAGCGCGACGCCGATCGAGCGCTTGAAGGCCTCTGGCCAGCGCGCGCCGCCCTTGTGCAGCAAGGTCGCGGCCTCGGCCCAGTCGACGGCTTCAGCGATGCCCGGCGCCTTGCTGAGCGGCTCGCGCCGCAATTTTCCGACCGCCGCGACGACCGCCCGAGCGGTCGCCTCTGCGACGCTGGAGGCGCGCAGCATCACGATGCGTGCCTCGCGCTCTTCGGTGGGATAGTCGATCCAGTGATAGACGCAGCGGCGGCGCAACGCCTCGTGCAGGTCGCGCGTCCGGTTCGAGGTCAACACCACGACGGGACGCTCCGCCGCGCGGACCGTGCCGCGCTCGGGGATCGAGATCTGGAAGTCGGACAGSAMTTCGAGCAGGAAGGCCTCGAACKSCTSRTCGGCMCGGTCGATYTCGTCGATCARCAGCACGGTGGAATCGGGGGCGCGCAGCGTGGCGAGCATCGGCCGTTCGATCAAGAACGTCTCGCCATAGATGTCGATGCTCTCGTCGCCGGCCTGGCGGATCGCGAGCATCTGGCGCGGGTAGTTCCACTCGTAGAGCGCAGCGGAGGCGTCGATGCCCTCATAGCATTGCAGCCGGATCAATCGCCGCCCCAGCACGGCGGCGATGGCTTTCGCGGCCTCGGTCTTGCCGACGCCCGGCGCGCCTTCGAGCAGCAGGGGCTTGCCGAGGGCGAGGCCGAGATAGGCGGCGGTCGCGAGCCCCTCGTCGGCGAGGTAATAGGCCGCGCGCAGCGCCTTCTCCAGCGCTTCGGGGCTGTCGATGCCGACGATGTTGCTGCGGACCGCCATTCCAAGTCCTCTAGCGCCGTGCCTGCGGTCGCGCGCCGCCCTGCGTCTTGATCGCGCGCAGTACTTTCTCCGGCGTGATCGGCAGATCGTCGATGCGGACGCCAACCGCGTTGAAGATCGCATTGGCGACGGCCGGCAACACCGGATTGGCGCACATCTCGCCGGGGCCCTTGGCGCCGAACGGACCATCCGGCGCAGGGCGCTCCAGCACGGCGATGTCGTGCGGGCAGATATCGCCGGGGCCCGGCATCAGATATTCGACGAAATCGCGGGGGCCGTGAACGGGGTCGGGATAGTAGGGCTCCGGCGTCTCGTACAGCGCATGGCTGACGCCCATCCAGGCGCCGCCGACCAGCTGCTGCTCGACCAGGCGCGGATTGAGCGCGCGGCCAAGCTCGTAGGCGGAGTCCATGCGCACCATCGCGACCTCGCCGGTCTCGTCGTCCACCTCGACCTCGGCGACCAGGCAGGCATGGGCGTAGCAGGTTGCCGGCGACATCTCGCCGGTCTCCGGATCGACGTTAGAAAGGGGGACGAGGAAGATGCCACGGCCGGAGATGGTCTTTCCCTGCTTGAACTGCGCGGCGATCGCGACGTCCTTGGTCGAGATCGAGCGGTGCGGCGCGCCCTTGACGTGGATGTTGCCGCGTCCGTCGGTCTCGAGATCGGCGGCGTTGACCTCCAGCTCCTCGGCGGCGGCCTCCATCATCACGCCGCGTGCCTCGCGGGCCGCGGCCATCACGGCGTTGCCGACGCGGTGGGTGCCGCGCGAGGCGAACGAGCCCATGCAATGCGGGCCGGTGTCGGAGTCCGCCGTGTCGACATAGACGTCCTCCACCGGCACGCCCAGCGTCTCCGCGCAGATCTGCCGTGTCACCGACTTCATGCCCTGGCCGAGGTCGATCGACGACAGCGCCACGGTGAACTTGCCGCTCGGATTGGAGTGCACCAGCGCCTGGCTGGGGTCGCCGCCGAGGTTCATGCCGATGGGATAGTTGATCGACGCCATGCCGCGTCCGCGATGCCGGGTCATCTAGCGCCTCCTGGTGCCGAAGACGGAGGAGAAACGGGTCGCGCCATGCGAGGGCGCAGCGGGCCGCGGGGGAGGCGGCGCCGGTGGTGGCGGCTCACGCGGCGGTTCGCGGGTGACCGTCGGCGGAAGCCGGTCATAGGTCGTGCGCTGCTGCGCGGCCACCGCTGGCCGGCTGCGCGAATCCGCCGGTGTCGGCGGGATCACGGCGCGGCTGCCGCCGCCGTCCTTGCGCGAGGACGCCCGCTTGAACTCGTCGCGGATCGGCCATTTGGCCTTTTCGGCCGCGACCTGGACACATTCGATCAGCGCGGTGTTCTTGGCTTCGCGCCTGTGCGCCTTCATGTCGCCGTCGCGATAGGCGTTCAGGATGCGGAACTCCATCGGATCCATGCCGACGAGGTTTGCCAGCTTGTCCATCTGGCATTCGATGGCAAAATCCATCGCCGTGACGCCGAAGCCGCGCATCGCGGTTGCAGGCGTCCGGTTGGTGAAGACGCAATAGACGTCGCCATAGACGTTCGGGATGGTGTAGGGGCCGGGCAGGTGCGCGGCGCATTTCACGGCGGCGTAGCTGGACAGCCGCGTATAGGCGCCGCTGTCGAAATAGGCGCGGATCTTGCGCGCGACGATGCGGCCGTCACGCATCACGCCATCCTTGATGTAGATGCGCTCGGCGCCGCGCGGCGGGCCGTATTGCATCTCCTCCTCGCGGCCGAACACGTAGCGCACGGGGCGTCCCGTCAGCATCGCCCCCAGGATCGCGAGCGGCTCGGTCAGCGTGTCCACCTTGCCGCCGAAGCCGCCGCCGACGGTGCCGCCGATGAAGTGGAAGGTGTTGGACGGCACGTCCAGGATCTTGGCGCAGGTGTCGACCGAGAAGAACAGCGCCTGCGTCGAGGTGTAGACGACGTAGCGGCCGTTGGTGTCGGGCGCGGCGATCGCGCCGTTGGTCTCGGTCGGCGCGTGCTCGATCGGCGACATCTGGTAGCGCYGCTCCAGCACGTGATCGGCGGTCGCAAGCGCCGCATCGGCGTCGCCGAAACGCAGGCGCTGGTGATCGTAGACCTCGTGATAGGTGAATGTGTTCTTCGGGTAGGTCTCGTTGACCACGGGCGCGCCGGGCTTCAGCGCGTCCTCGACGTCGAATACCGACGGCAGCACCTCGTAATCGACCTTGACCTTGGCGATCGCCTCGAAGGCCTCGCGCTCGCTGTCGGCGACGATGGCGACGATCGGCTCGCCCTTGTAGCGGACCTTGTCGACCGCAAGCGACGGCTCGTCGTCCTTGCCGAAGTTGATGAGGCTCAGCAGCGTGTTGAGATTAACCGGCACGTCGGTGCCGCGGATGATCCGGCGCACGCCGGCCGAGCGCTCGGCCTCGGTGGTGTCGATACGGCGGAGCCTTGCATGCGCCTCGGTCGAACGCACGACCTTCAGGTGCAGCATGCCCTGGAGCTTATGGTCGTTGAAATAGCTCGACGTGCCCGTGACGTGGCCGAGCATGTCCTGCCGCTGCGTCCCCTTGCCGATTTCCTTCAAATTATCGTCGCGCTCGTCGGCGAAGATGTCTTTGCGCAATTCCAGCATGATGGGGATCCTCAGGCACTCGCTCGGCTGCCGGAAGCAGCGAGGATGGCGTCGATGATGGGCTCGTAACCGGTGCAACGGCAGATGTTGCCGGAGATCGCCTCGACCACCTCGGCGCGGCTCGGGGCGGGGTTGCGGTCGAGCAGGGCCTTGGCGGCCATCAGCATGCCCGGCGTGCAATAGCCGCACTGGGCGGCAAAATGGTCGGCGAAGGCGCGCTGGAGCGGATGCAAATTCGGGCCCTGCTTCATGCCGTCGAGCGTCTCGACCGCGCGGCCGGCGACGGTCTCGGCCAGCGTCAGGCAGGAAAGGTGAAGCTCGCCGTCGATCAGCACGCTGCACGTGCCGCAGCCGCCCTGGCCGCAGCCGAATTTCGGCGTCATGTCGCCGATCAGCTCGCGCAGCGCGACCAGCAGATTGGTGCCGCCGTCGACGAAGATCGCGACGTCGCGGCCGTTGTGACGAAATTGCAGGGGTATCTTGGACATGACGATCTATTCCTGGCCGGACAGCAGACGCCGCAGATGCACGCCGACGATCTCGCGGCGATACCAGGCGCTGCCGAGCGCGTTGTCGGATGGCGATGTTCCTTCGGTCGCTGCGGAGGCGGCGGCCGCGATGGTCGCGGCATCCAGCGCGCGGCCCTCGAGCGCGCGCTCGGCTGCGCGGGCGCGGATCTGCGTCGGAGCCATCGAGCCCAGCGCGATGCGGGCGCCCGCGATCCGGCCGCCGCTGACCGGCAGATGCGCGGCGAGGGTGATGACCGAGCCGCCCTTCGGCTTGATGCGCGCGATCTTGCGATAGTGGAAGGCTTCATTGCTGGCCGGCCGGGTGCAGGACACCGACAGCACCAGTGTCCCGGCCTGGCGGTCGCGCGCCTGCAGGAACTCTTCGATCGGAATGTCGCGCGCGCCAAAGCCGCCTTGCACGGCGACGGTGGCGTCGAGCGCCAGCAGCGCGACAGTGAAATCGCCATAGGGATTGGGGGCGAAGAGATTACCGCCCACGGTGCCCATGTTGCGCACGGCGGGACCGCCGATCGAGCGGGCGGGGGCATGCAGGAAGGCGAGGTCTCGTTCGGCGAGGACACGCGCGAAGGTGACGCCGGCCCCGAGCGTCACGCGCGGACCGGATGCGTCGATCCGGGTCAACGCCTGGTCGTGGGCGCGAACGACGGTCGAGATCGTGACGTCGCCCTCGTTCAGCGCGCGCATCACCAGCGTGCCGCCGCCGAGATAGCGCGCGCTGCGGTCCGAGGACAGCGCCCCGGCCGCTTCGCTGGCGCTCGAAAAAGTCTTCACTGTCACGGCCATGATTATGCGGCCTCCTTCAGATGCCGCCGGATCGCCTCGAACCCGGCCTGGTAAATGTCTTCGGCGACCATGTGGGTGATGCGGTCCTTGTCTTCCGGCCTCGTGGTGAAGCGTGACTCCCAATGCCAGAAGGTGCGGTCGCCGTCGGTGACCGGCAGCAGCCGGACATGGGCGACGTAATTGAACATCGGCACCGGCGTATCGAGCAGGCAGTAGCTGAACGACTGTTCCAGATCGGACAGCGCCAGGAGCTGCTCCCGCAGCTCGGAGCCGTCCTTCAGCTTGAAGCGCCTGACGCAGCCGATCTTGTCGGAGGATTGTGCGCGCTCGATCGTCGAGGTCGCAACCGCCGGGTGCCAGCGGTCGTGCCCGTTGAAATCGCGCAGCAGGGACCACGCCGCATCGGTCGGTGCGTCCAGGATCGTGCTCTTGACGATATGCGGCACGGCTAGGCCTCGGTTGTTTTTTTCACCTCGTCCCGCTTGCGGGGAGAGGTCGGCGCGAAGCGCCGGGTGAGGGGGAGTCTCCGCGAGTCCAACTGCCGCCGTCCCCGGAGAGACTCCCCCTCACCCCAACCCTCTCCCCGCAAGCGGGGCGAGGGGGCGAAGCGAGCCTTGACGAAAGAGTGTTGAACCACGTCAGCCTCCAAACACGCGCTTCAGCGCGTCAAAGCCGCCCTGGAACACGCCGCCGCCGATATTGTTGACGAGCTCGGTCTCGCGCTCCGGCGCGCAGTCGAACTCGGCGGTCCATTCCATGAACGTCTGGTCGCCGTCGGTGACGGGCGTAAGCCGCAGGGTGGCGACGTAGTTCTCCACGCCCATCGGCGATTCCAGGATCGAGTAGGTGCAGAACATGTCGTAGTCGGAGAGGCCGAGCAGCTTCTCGCGGATGCGGTCGCCGTTGCGCAGGCGAAAGTCCCTGACACATCCGATCTTGTCCGAGGGCTCGCCGCCCTCGATCCGGCTCTCCGCAATCGCCGGATGCCAGTTCGGCAGGCCATTGAAATCGCGCACCCGCGCCCAGACGCGGTCATTGCGGGCATTGACGACGGTGGAGACGTAGACGCGGGCCATGAACGCGATCCTCAGCTCTTCTTCCGCGGCCCACGCTCGGCCGGCGGTTCGCCTTCAGCGGAGGGCGCTGCGGCGGGCTTGTCGCCGCCTCCACCGCCGCTCTTGCGGGCGGACTCCTTGATGCCCTGCATGTCGCGGGCTTCGCGGATCAGGCCCGGCATCTTGGCGAGGCTGCCGCCCTCGACGCCGATATCCGACAGGAGGGAATCGATCAGCGGCGCCTGGACGCGGTAGCGCAGCGCCGAGTCGATCACCTCGTCGGTGGCGCTGCGGCCGCCATTGCCGCCATGGCCGTTGCCGTTGAGCCCGTCCACCTGGAGGATGCGGATACCCTCGATCTTCTCCATCGGCTTGACGCTTTCGCGCACGATGCCCTCGATGCGATCGAGCAGCTTGCGGCGGAACAGCGAGTAGCGAGCCTGATCCGTGAGGACGTTCTCGGCCTCGTTGAGCATGCGCTGCGCTTCGGCCTCGACGGTGGCGCGGACGCGCTCGGCGTCGGCCGCGATCCGGGTCTCCTCGGCCTGCTTCTCGGCGAGCAGAACCTCGACCGTCTTGCGCCGCCTTGCGATCTCGCTCTCGCGCGCGGTGATGACGCGCTCGGTGGCTTCGGTCGCGTGGATGCGGGCTTCTTCCGCAGCAGCGCGCGCTGCGGATTCTTCCAGAGACTTCTGATGAATGGCGATGGCCTTCTCCATCAGGACCGTCTCGACGTCCTTTTCGCGGTTGACCTCGAGCTTGCGCAGCTCGCGCTCGCGGCCGATGCGAGCCTCGTCCAGGCCGCGATCCGACGCGATCCGCGCGCGCTCGACCTCCTCGCGCGCGGCAATCTCGGCCTCCTGGAGCGACTGGACGCGAGCGACCTCGAGCTGCTCGATCGCGCGGCGGCGCTCGATCCGCGCCGCTTCCAGCGCCTGCTCGCGCGACACGTCGGTGGTCTCGACGTCCTTGCGCGCGACGATCTCGGCCTGCTTGACCTGGCGGTCGGCATCGATCCGTTCCGAGCGCTTGGTGGAGAGCGCGATGACGCGGTCCTCGTCCGCGATCTCGATCGCCTTCTTCTGCTCGATATTGAGCACTTCGCGCTTCTTGGACGAGTTGATTCGTTCGGCCTCGAGGGCGAGATCGACGCCGATGCGCTGGCGTTCGATCGCGTCGCGCCGCTTCAGCTCGGCCGCCTCCAGAACGCCGGTGCGCTCGATCTCGAGCGCGCGGGTTTCGCGCTCGGCCTGGATGCGCTCGGCCGCCACGGTCTTCTCCTGCGCAATCCTGGCGGCCTCGATCGCTTCGCGCGAGGCGATATCGGCTTCCTCGACGGCGCGGTTGCGGGCGATCTCCAGCGAGCGCACCCGTTCTTCCTGGGCGATGCGGGAGGCTTCCGTGGCCTCGCGCGCGACGATGCCAGCGACGTCGAGGGTCTGGTTGCGCTCGATCTCGAGCTGCCGCGTGTTCTGCTCGGCAGCGATGCGCTCGGCGGCCAGCGTCCGTTCGCGGGCGATGCGGGCGGCCTCGACCGCGCGCTGCGCCTCGATCTCGGCCTCCTGGATGGTGCGGACCTGCTGGATTTCCAGGGCGCGGGTGCGCTCGTCCGAGGAGATGCGCTCGACATTGACCGTCATGGTCTGGGCGATGCGCGCCTTCTCGGTCGCCTCGCGTGCGGCGATCTCGGCCTCCTCGACGGCGCGGGTGCGCTCGATCTCGCGGCGCCGCGTCTCCTCCTCATTGGCGATACGGGCATCGGTGACGACGCGGTCCTGCTGGATGCGGGCCTTCTCGATCGATTCGCGTGCGGCGATCTCGGCTTCCTCGACGGTGCGCATGCGCTCGATCTCGCGCTGGCGCACCTCGCGCTCGGAGGCAATGCGGGTGGTGTCGATCGCGCGCTGGTTGGCGATCCGGGTCTTCTCGATCTCCTCGCGCGCCAACAGCTCCTTTTCCTCGATGGTGCGGGTTCGCTCGATCTCCTTCTGGCGGGTCTCCCGCTCCGAGGCGATGCGGGCTTCGGCAATGGCCTGGTCGTTGGCGATCCGCGCTCGCTCGATGGTCTCGCGCGCGGAGATCTGGGCTTGTTCCGCCTCAGTCTCGCGCAGTGCGCGTTCGCGGGCGACTTCGGTGCGCTGGAGCGCGCGGCGCATCTCGATGTCGCGTTCCTGCTCCAGCCGCGCGGTCTCGCTCTCGCGCTCGATCTCCAGCGCCTGCCGCTCGGCCTCGAGATTGCGGGAGCGGATCCTGATCATCGAGTCCTGCTCGATGTCGTTGCGCAGCTTCCGCTTCGCCTCGATGTCCTCCATCAGGCGGGTCAGACCTTCGGCGTCGAACCGGTTCGAGGGATTGAAGAATTCCAGGTCGGTCTGGTCGAGATCGGTGATCGCGACGGACTCGAGCTCGAGTCCGTTCTGGGCAAGGGCCTCCGCCGCATTGGTCTTGACGCGCACGACATAGTCGCCGCGCCGTTCGTGCATCTCCTCCAGGGTCATTTCGGACGCGACCGACCGGATTGCGGAAATGAACTTGCCGGCCAGAAGTGCGTGGAGCCGTTCGGGCTCCATGGTGCGGCGACCGAGTGTGGCGGCCGCGATCGAGACGGCCTCCTTGGTGGCCTGGACGCGGACATAGAAATCGGCCTCGATATCGACGCGCATGCGGTCGCGGGTGATCACGGCGTCCTGGCGGGAGCGCACGATGCCCATCGGCAGCACGTTCATGTTGACGGGCGTGTAGTCGTGGATGAACGGCAGCACGAAAGCGCCGCCGTTGATCACCACGCGCTCGCCGAGGAAGCCGGTCCGGACGAACGAGGTTTCCTTGGACGAGCGATGGTAGAGCCAGTTCACGATGTAGACCGCCACGACGATCACGATGATCGCGACGATCAGCCAGAGGATCAACTCGCCGACCAATATCCCTGACATCTTGTCCTCCCTCGAACTTTAAAGGCGTTATCGTGCGCCGATCGCCTTGAATTGCCGTACCTGTTCCGTCAGGGCCCGCTCCACGGGCAGTCGCTCCATCGAGGACGCGCCATAGAAGCCGTGACAGTTGCGGGTGTTCTTCATGATGAAATCGGCGTCCGCGGGATCGGCGATGGGCCCACCATGCGCGAGCACCAGAATGTCCGGATTGACGCTGAGCGCGGCCGAGGCCCAGGTGTCGATGCGCGCCGGGCAGTCTTTCAGTTTCGGCGCCGTCTGCGCCCCGATCGTGCCGCCGGTGGTGAGCCCGAGATGGCAGACGATGATGTCGGCCCCGGCTATCGCCATCGCGGCGGCTTCCTTTTCGCTGAAGACGTAGGGCGTGGTCAGCAGGTCCTTCTCGCGCGCCTTCGCGATCATGTCGATCTCGAGCGCGTAGGACATCCCGGTCTCTTCGAGATTGGCGCGAAACACGCCGTCGATCAGGCCGACCGTCGGAAAGTTCTGCACGCCGGCAAAGCCGAGTGCCTTCAACTGGTCGAGGAACACGTCCATGTCGCGGAACGGATCGGTGCCGTTGACGCCGGCGAGCACCGGCGTCTTGCTGACGACAGGCAGAACTTCGCCGGCCATCTCCAGCACGATGGCGTTGGCATCGCCGTAAGCCATCAGCCCGGCGAGCGAGCCGCGGCCGGCCATGCGGTAGCGGCCGGAATTGTAGATGACGATGAGGTCGACGCCGCCGGCCTCCTCGCATTTGGCCGACAGGCCGGTGCCGGCGCCGCCGCCGACGATGGGCTCGCCGCGTCGTGCCATCTCGCGGAACCGCTTCAACAATGCTGCGCGTTCAAACCGGGCCATCGGTCACCTCGCTAGTCGCCGGCGCGCCCCAGCGCGGCCGAACAGCGTTCGGAACGCAGCTGCGATGGTGGAGGCGAACTCGGGATCGTTGATGTTCTTGGGGACACGAATGAGCTGACGGTTGGCGGTCTGCCGCACGGACCGCTCCAGCGCGCGGAACAGCGCTGCGTCGGCATCCGGATCCCAGAATGGCCGCCCGCGCGCGTCGAGCGCGGAGACGCCGCCCTCGGGCAGGAAGAAGCGCACGGGCCCGTCCATCTGGTTGAGCTTTTCGCCAATCCAGCGGCCGATGCGCTCGTTCTCTTCCGCCGTGGTCCGCATCAAGGTCACCTGCGGATTGTGGACGTGGAACTTGCGGCCGCGGTAGCGCTCCGGGATGGTGTCGGGCGCGCCGAAATTGACCATGTCGAGTGCGCCGACCGAACCGACATAGGCGGCGCGTGTGCGGATGATCGCACCAAAGCGGTCTTCGGTCGCGGGAAACACGCCGCCCATCAGGAGGTCGCAGACTTCGGTCGTGGTCAGGTCGACGACGCCCGCGAGCTGGCCGGTCTCGACGAGCTTCTCCATCGAGCGGCCGCCGACGCCGGTGGCGTGGAAGACGAGGCACTCGAACTCCTCGCGCAAATCGGCGGCGATCTTCTGCACGGCCGGCGTCGTCACCCCGAACATGGTGATGCCGATCGACGGCAGGCTGGCGGCGGTCGCGCGCTCCCTGGCTTCGCGCTGATCGAGACGCGCCTTCACCATGCCGGCGATGGCATTCGCGCCGTTCGACAGCACCGCGCGCGAGATCGCGTTGAGCCCCTGCACGTCGGTGACCGAATACATCATGGTGATGTCGGCGGGCCCGACATAGGGCCCGACATCGCCGGAGGCGACTGAGGAGATGATCAGCTTCGGCACGCCGACGGGCAGGGCACGCATGCCCGGCGCAACGAGCGATGCCGCACCCGAGCCCCCGGCCGTGATCACGCCGGCGATATTGCCCTGCCGCCGCAGCCAGTTGGCGAACGCATCCGCCATCGCGGTGACGGCGGCGCCGCGGTCCGGGCCGAACGCGGCCGAGCCGCCGCGTCCGTGGTTGAGCGCGATCTCCTGCGCGGAGACGTCGCAGCTCGCTTGCCTGCCGCTGGTGGAGACGTCGACCAGCCGTGTGCGCAGGCCGCTCTCCGTGATGATGTCGCGGATGAAGCGCAGCTCGGCGCCCTTGGTGTCGAGCGTGCCGACGACCAGCACCACCGGCGGTCCGGATGTCTGCGCCGTCGCCGGCTCGTGCTTGCGCCGCGCGGTCTCGTCGAGACGCGCAACCTGCGTCGAGAGCGTGCGTGCGGCGGCTTCGATCCGCGCGATCGGGACCGGCTGCGACCAGCGCGTCGGCAAGGTGGGGTTGGAGACGTAGATCCGGATCGGCCCGCTCGGCCGCGACGGCTGCGGGACCGGCTTCGCCTCGGCGCCGGCAGCGGGCGCATCGGTATCCGGCTCGAGCGCCGCATGCAGTCCGACGCCGAGCAGGCGCTGCTGGAGCTCGCGATCGGCGGCAAGCCGCGCCGAATCGATGATGCGGTTGATGCGGCCGTTGACCATGATCGCGACATTGCGCGAGACCGCGGTAGCGACGCCGATGTTCTGCTCGATCACGAGCACGGCCATGTCGCCGTCCTCGCCGAGCCGCAACAGCATCTCCTCGACCTGTGCCACGATGACGGGCGCGAGCCCCTCGGTCGGCTCGTCCATGATCAGCAAATGCGGATTGGTGAGCAGCGCGCGCGAGATCGCGAGCATCTGCTGCTCGCCGCCGGAGAGCTGGCCGCCGCCATGGTCCTTGCGCTCKGCGAGACGCGGGAAGGTGTCGTAGATGCGCTCGACGGTCCAGGCGCCGGATCGCATGCTGCCGGCGAGGCGCAGATGCTCGTCGACGCTGAGCGAGCGCCAGAGACGGCGGCCCTGCGGCACATAGCCGACGCCGAGGCGGGCGATGTGGGCCGGCGAGCGCCGTGTGACGTCCTCGCCGCGGACGCGGATCGATCCGCCGCTCACGCCCACCAGACCCATGATCGCCTTGCACAGCGTGGTCTTACCCATGCCGTTGCGGCCGACGACGGAGAACACGCCGCTCTCCAGGGACAGGTCGACGCCTTGCAGCGCGTGCGAGTGGCCGTAGTAGACGTCGAGGCCGCGGACCTCGAGCGCGGCGGCTGTGCGGCGGGCCTCATTCATGGCCGCCTCCGAGGTAAAGCTCCTGCACCTCGGGATCGGACTCGATCTCCTGCGGCAGGCCTTCCTTGAAGACGCGGCCGTTGTGCATCATCGTGACGCTCTCGACGACGCGCAAGGCGACGTCCATGTCGTGCTCGATGATGATGTAGCCGATATGGGCCGGCAGCGAGGTCAGGATCTCGATCAGCTCCTGCCGTTCGGTCGGCGACAGACCCGCGGCCGGCTCGTCGAACAGCACGAAGCGCGGGGCACCGGCGAGCGCGAGCGCGATCTCGAGCTGGCGCTGCTGGCCATGCGCGAGCTCGGCGACGCGCTGGTCCTTCACCGCGGTCAGGTGCACGGCCTGCACGAGGTTGTCGGCGGCGTGCATCAGGGCGTCGTTCTGTCCCGGGCGCAGGAACGAGAAGCGTCCGCGCGAGATGCCGCGGCAGGCGAGATAGACGTTGTCCTGCACGGTGAGGCCGGGGAACAGTGCCGAGATCTGGTAGGTCCGGCGCAGCCCGCGGCGGATGCGTTCATAGGGCGGGAAGTGCGTGACGTCCTCGCCGAAGAAGCGGATCGTGCCGGAGGAGGGCGGGAAGTCGCCGGTGATGCAGTTGAACAGCGTGGTCTTGCCGGCGCCGTTCGAGCCGAGCACGGCGCGCCGCTCGCCCGGACGCACGGTGATGGTGACGTCGGTCAGCGCTGCCAGCGCGCCGAACAGCCGCGTGACGCCGCGCAGCTCGAGCGCGGCGCCGGCGCCGACGGCGGAGAGGCGTTGGGCGACGCTATCCATGGCCGTGCGCTCCACCCGAACGGCCCGTCGTGGGGCGATGGCTCTGGCGCCAGCGCTGCCAAAGGCCGATCACACCGTCCGAGGACCAGAATACGATGGCGAGGAAACCGAGCCCGATCAGCAGCCGGAAGCGGTTGCCGTCGAGCCCGAACTTGATCAGGACATCGAGCGCGAAGGTGCGCAGCAGCACGAAGATCAGCGCGCCGATGAAAGGACCGATCGGGCGCGTGATGCCGCCGACCACGGCGATGATCAGGACGTCGATGCAGGCGCTGACGCTGACCGAGCCCGGCGAGATCTGGCGGTAGTTCCAGACCTGGAGCACGCCGGCGAGCGCCGCGACGAAGGAGGCGAAAGCATAGGCGGCGACGCGGTGCGCATTGACGTTGAAGCCGAGCGCGGCCATGCGGCGCGGATTGTCGCGCACGCCTTGCAGCGCGAGGCCGAACGGCGCGCGGGAGATGTAGTCGACGGCGAAGTAGCACAGCGCGGCGACCGCGAGCACGACATAGTAGAAGGGAATGTCGGCGCGCCAGTTGACGCCCCAGAAATGCGGCGTCGCGACGGTGTTGATGCCGGTGTGGCCGTTGAAGATCGCCCAGTTCTGATTGGTGAAGTAGTAGAAGGCCGCGCCGATCGCAAGCGTGATCATGATGGTGTAGATGCCCTCGGTGCGGACGGCCAGCGCGCCGCCGAGCGTGCCGAAGATGGTCGCGAGCGCGAGCGCCATCGGGACCGCGAGCCACCACGGCCAGCCGAGGCTGATATTGGTGTTGGCGCTGACGCCGAATACGGCGACCATGTAGGCCGCAAAGCCGGCGATGGTGAGCTGCATCAAGCTGACCATGCCACCATAGCCGGCCAGGAACATCAGGCTCAGCGCCATGGTGCCGAGGATCAGCGTGGTGGCGAAGATCTCGATCAGGAAGAAGCCGTTGGCGATAAGCGGCATGATCAGGAGAACGACCGCGACGATCCAGGCGGCGGGATTGTCGATCTCCGGCCATCCCCGTGCGGACGGCTGCGCCGTGGTGGCGGGGCGGACGGCAACGCGGGCGTCGTGGGCGAGGGACATATCAGCGCCTCGCCAGCAGGCCCTGCGGCCGGATCGCCAGCACCAGCACCATGATCAGGAAGGTCACGACGATGGCGTAGGTCGGGATGTAGACCGAGCCGAGCTGCTCGGCGAGGCCGATGATGAGCGCGCCGAGCGCCGCACCGGGGATCGAACCCATGCCGCCGACGATCACCACCACCAGCGAGGCGAGCAGGAAGCGGATGTCCTCGCCGGGGGACAGCGACTGGAAGGTGCCGCCGACGACCCCGGCGATGCCGGCAAGCCCGGCGCCGAACGCGAACACCAGCACGAAGACGAGCTGGATGCGGACGCCGGTGGCGGCCAGCATGTCGCGATCGTCGACGCCGGCGCGGATGATCATGCCGATCCGGGTGCGGTTGAGCGCGAGCCACATGCCGACGCCGATCACGACGGACGCTGCGAAGATCACCAGCCGCACCACCGGATATCGGAGGTAGACCGGCTCGCCCGAGG